>NZ_JBIVHR010000075.1:0-31011 GCF_044749305.1 Pseudomonas sp. NPDC089534
TCTGTGGAGGCGCTGAGAAGCATTCAGTTGCAGATTCCGCTCCGGGTCTACAGCAGCGACAACAAATTGATCGCAGAATTTGGCGAAATGCGCCGCACGCCGATCCGTTTCGCCGACCGTCCCCCCAATTTCATCAATGCGTTACTAAGTGCTGAAGACGACAACTTCGCCAACCACTACGGCGTCGATCCGAGCAGCCTGATGCGCGCCGCGACCCAACTGCTCAAGAGCGGCCACATCCAGTCCGGCGGCAGCACCATCACCATGCAGGTGGCGAAGAACTTCTTCCTGACCAGCGAACGCAGCTTCTCGCGCAAGACCACCGAGATCCTGCTGGCCCTGCAGATCGAACGGCAGCTGACCAAGGACGAGATCCTTGAGCTGTACGTGAACAAGATCTACCTGGGCAACCGCGCCTACGGCATCGAGGCCGCGGCGCAGGTGTACTACGGCAAATCGATCCGCGAGGTCAGCCTGGCGCAGATGGCGATGATCGCCGGCCTGCCCAAGGCCCCGTCGCGCTTCAACCCGCTGGCCAACCCGGCGCGCAGCAAGGAGCGCCGCGACTGGATCCTGGGGCGCATGTACAAGCTGGGCAAGATCACCGAGGCGGACTACACCGCCGCCGTCAACGAGCCGCTGAACGCCAGCTATCACGTGCCGGCCCCGGAGGTGAACGCACCGTACATCGCCGAGATGGCCCGGGCGGAAATGGTCGGACGCTACGGCAGCGATGCCTACACCGAAGGGTTCCGCGTCACCACCACGGTGCCGAGCAACCTGCAGGAGATGGCCAACAACGCCCTGCACGAAGGCCTGATGACCTACGACCAGCGCCACGGCTACCGTGGCCCCGAGTCGCGCCTGCCGGGCAAGACCCGCGAAGCCTGGGCCAACGAGCTGACCAAGCAGCGCACCATCAGCAGCCTGGAGCCGGCCATCGTCACCCAGGTCGACAAGAACGGCCTGCAGGTGCTGACCCGCACCGGCGAAGACCACGTCGCCTGGGACACCATGAAATGGGCCCGGCCGTTCCTCAACACCAACAGCATGGGCGCAGCGCCCCGCCAGCCGTCGGACGTGGCGCAGGTGGGCGACCTGATCCGCGTGCAGCGCCAGGCGAACAACTCGCTCAAGTTCAGCCAGATCCCCCAGGCCCAGGGCGCGCTGGTGTCGCTGGATCCGCAGAACGGCGCGATCCGTTCCCTGGTCGGCGGCTTCGCGTTTGAGCAGAGCAACTACAACCGCGCCATGCAGGCCAAGCGCCAGCCAGGTTCGAGCTTCAAACCGTTCGTGTACAGCGCGGCGCTGGACAACGGCTACACCGCCGCCAGCCTGGTCAACGATGCGCCGATCGTGTTCGTCGACGAATACCTGGACAAGGTCTGGCGTCCGAAGAACGACACCAACACCTTCCTCGGCCCGATCCGCCTGCGCGAAGCGCTGTACAAGTCGCGCAACCTGGTGTCGATCCGCCTGCTGCAGGCGATGGGCGTCGGCAAGACCATCGACTACATCACCCGCTTCGGCTTCAACAAGCAGGACCTGCCGCCGAACCTGTCCCTGGCGCTGGGCACCGCGACCCTGACGCCGATGGAAATCGCCACCGGCTGGAGCACCTTCGCCAACGGCGGCTACAAGATCAGCCCGTACATCATCGACAAGATCGAAAGCCGCAACGGCGACACCCTGTTCGTCGCCAACCCGCCGACGGTGCCCCAGGGCATGGCCGCCACCGACGGCATCGCCGCACCGGCCACCCCGGCGTTCACCGTCAACGCCACACCGGGCGAAGCCCCCGGCAGCACCGTGGCGCCGCAGACGCCGGCGGTGGCCGAACGGATCGTCGACGGCCGCACCACCTACATCCTCAACAGCATGCTGCAGGACGTGATCAAGCTCGGCACCGGCCGCCGTGCGCTGGCCATGGGCCGCAGCGACATCGCCGGCAAGACCGGCACCACCAACGAATCGAAGGACGCCTGGTTCTCAGGCTACAACGCCGATTACGTGACCACGGTCTGGACCGGTTTCGACCAGCCGGAAAGCCTCGGCCGCCGGGAGTTCGGCGGCACCGTGGCGCTGCCGATCTGGATGAACTACATGTCCGCCGCCCTCAAGGACAAGCCGCCGCATGTCCAGGCGGAGCCGGAAGGCATCCTCAGCCTGCGGGTGGATCCGGTCAGCGGCCGCGCCGCCACGCCGAGCACGCCGGGCGCGTACTTCGAGCTGTTCAAGGCCGAAGACACGCCGCCGTCGGTCAACGAGATCGGCAATGGCGCCGTGCCGGGCAGCCCGCTGCCGGCGGATGAACAGGCGCCGATCGATCTGTTCTGATCCCCGGAGCCGCAAAGAGCCCCGCCTTCGAAAGAAGTGCGGGGCTTTTTCATGCCTGTGGATTTTGCGTCGCCCTTAGGGGCACCGCAGAACCCTCGGCCACAAAAAAGCCCCGGCTCACAGAGCCGGGGCTTTCGGTTGACGCGCTACGACGGCTTAGCCGTTGAACACGTCATCCACGCTTTTCAGCGGGTAGTTCTTCGGATACGGCAGGGTCGCCACGCCGGTCTCGATGGCGGCCTTGGCCACGGCGTCGGAGACGACGGTGATCAGGCGGGCGTCCATCGGCTTCGGAATGATGTACTCACGGCCGAACTCCAGCGCATCGACGCCATAGGCGGCGCAGACTTCCTTCGGCACCGGCAGCTTGGCCAGGTCTTTCAGGGCGTTGGCGGCGGCGATCTTCATTTCTTCGTTGATGCGCTTGGCGCGAACGTCCAGGGCACCGCGGAAGATGAACGGGAAGCCCAGCACGTTGTTGACCTGGTTCGGGTAGTCCGAACGGCCGGTGGCCATGATCACGTCGTTGCGGGTGGCGTGGGCCAGTTCCGGGGCGATTTCCGGATCCGGGTTGGAGCAGGCGAACACGATCGGGTCGGCCGCCATGCGCTTGAGCTGCTCGGCGCTCAGCAGGTTCGGGCCGGACAGGCCGACGAACACGTCCGCGCCTTCGATGGCGTCGTCCAGGGTGCGCTTGTCGGTGGCGTGGGCGAACACGGCCTTGTACTGGTTCAGGTCGTCACGGCCGGCGTGGATCACGCCGGTGCGGTCGATCATGTAGATGTTCTCGACCTTGGCGCCCATGCTCACCAGCAGCTTCATGCAGGAGATGGCCGCGGCGCCTGCGCCCAGGCAGACGATCTTGGCGTCGGCCAGGGTCTTGCCGGCGATTTCCAGGGCGTTGATCATGCCGGCGGCGGTCACGATGGCGGTGCCGTGCTGGTCATCGTGGAACACCGGGATGTCGCACTGTTCGATCAGGGCGCGTTCGATCTCGAAGCACTCGGGTGCCTTGATGTCTTCCAGGTTGATGCCGCCGAAGGTGATGGAGATGCGCTTGACGGTGTCGATGAAGGCTTGCGGGCTTTCCGAGTCGACTTCGATGTCGAACACGTCGATGCCGGCGAAGCGCTTGAACAGCACGCCCTTGCCTTCCATCACAGGCTTGGAGGCCAGCGGGCCGAGGTTGCCCAGGCCGAGAATCGCGGTGCCATCGGAAATGACTGCAACCAGGTTGCCCTTGCCGGTGTACTTGTAGGCCAGTTCGGGATCGCGGGCGATCTCGCGTACCGGCTCGGCTACGCCGGGGCTGTAGGCCAGCGACAGGTCGCGGGCGGTGGCGGTGGCCTTGGTGAGCTCGACACTCAGCTTCCCTGGACGAGGATTGGCGTGATATTCGAGAGCGGCAGTTTTCAGATCAGACATTTTGGCATTCCGCTTTTTACTGTTGGACAGACTGGTCAGCGAGGATACGCGCCTCGCAAAGTCCTCACAAGACTGCCCGGTCACCCCTGTCAAGCGCACTGTCCTACGACTTTGGGCCAAGAGCCGCGGCCCGCAAGGGCTGGACTGTTCACAATTAACAGCGAAAATGTCTACAATTTTTTTCAGCGGGAAGACTGCAGCATGGCCGGATCCGTCAAAGGCAGCAGCCAGCGCGGCTGCCCCGGCAGCAATCCGCCGCGCCGCGAACGGTCGACCACCCAGCCGCGGGCCTCGATTTGCCTGCCCTCCAGCCGCTGCAGCGCAGCGCCATCGAAACGGTCGAGCAGATTGGGCGCAACGCGCAGTACAAGCGCGCCCTGCATTTCGATCAGGATTGCGCCCCGATTGCGCCGAACCTTGCTCACACGCCCGCCGACCACGGCAAAGCCAGAGCGTTCGATCTGCTCCGCTTTCAGTACAGGCGAGCGCTTCCACACGCCGCGTCCGGCCAGGCGCGCCTGGCGCTCGGCGGCCTGCTGGCAGGCGACGAAATCCACATTCGGCGCCACCGCCACCTGAAACCCGAGGCCGTCAGCGAGCATTTGCGCTTCCAGATTGACGCCGCCGAGGCTGAAGACGTGCGCCAGCGTCCGGCCGTAACGGTCCTTGGACTCCTTGCCGGGAAGCAGGCCGACGCGCCCGCCGCTGCCGGCCACCAGCGACTCCAGGCGCTTGCGCGCCGCCCGGGCGAACGGTTCGTCGCTGCGGCCCTGCTTGCCCAGCTCCGGGGTGTTGAGCCCGATCATCCGCACATTGCGCCCGTCGCTCAGGCGCAGGGTGTCGCCGTCCACGACGCGCTGCACCGCGACGGGAGCCAGCCCGCCGGGCGCCGGACAGAACGCCTGGGCGCCCGACAGCCAAATCGCGGACACAAAAAAGGCGCCCGCAAGGGACGCCTTTTTCATCAGACCGGAAAAGCCTTGAAGGTTTTCCAGAATGAGCGGCCTTAGGCCTTTTTCGCGCCGAAAGCACCGAAACGGTCGGCGAACTTCTGAACGCGACCACCGGTGTCCAGAGTCTTCTGCTTACCGGTGTAGAACGGGTGGCACTCGTTGCAAACGTCGATCGGCAGAGCTTTGCCGTGAGTCGAACGGGTGACGAACTTGTTACCGCAGCTGCAGGTAACATCGATTTCAACGTAGTTTGGATGAATATCGGCTTTCATGGTGCTTTCCTCAGCTAGCGTGCCGCCACCCAACACGATTGTTGAATACCGCACGGAATTAGGGCGCGGATTCTACCAGACCTTGCCGATCACGCAAGCTGTCCCTTGAACCGACCGTCTGCTAGGCTCCCGGCCCATCGGCGACACCTCTGGCGGGCGCGGGCACGCCCGCTCCCGCAGCCAGGTGCGCGACCGCTTCCTTTATTGCCTGCCGACCGAGACCCCCGCGTGCCCGACGCCATCTTGCGCCTCGCCTTGCCCTCCCCCCTGCGCCGCCTGTTCGACTACCGCGCCCCGGCCGGCGTGCCGCGCGACCGCCTGCAACCGGGCATGCGCCTGCGGGTGCCGTTCGGCCGGCGCGAGATGATCGGGATCCTGGTGGAGGTCTGCGACAGCAGCGAAGTGCCGGCGGACAAGCTCAAGCCCGCCCTGGCCCTGCTCGATGCGACGGCGCCGCTGCCGCCGGCCCTGTTCAAGCTGTGCCTGTGGACGGCCCAGTACTATCAGCACAGCCTCGGCGACACCCTGAGCTGGGCGCTGCCGGTGCTGCTGCGCCAGGGCGAGCCCGCCGAGGCCCGCCAGGAGCGGTTCTGGTCGGTGGCCCCCGGCGCCAGCCTCGACGATCCGCGCATCGCCCGCGCCCCGCGCCAGCGCGAAGCCCTGGCCACGCTGGCCCAGCATCCGCACGGCGTCGCCCACGGGCTGCTGGGCAAACTGATGCTGAGCAAGGACAGCCTCGACCTGCTGCTGGCCAAGGATCTGGTGCAGGTGGAGATCCGCCGCCATGCGCCGGGCGTGCGCCACGAGCATTGGCTGGCGCAGCCGGAACTGCCGCTCAACGCCGAACAGCGCGCAGCGCACGAGGCCATCCGCGCCGGGTTCGACAGTTATCATGCGTTCCTGCTCGCCGGCGTCACGGGCAGCGGCAAGACCGAAGTCTATCTGCAGCTGATCCGCGAAACCCTGGAAGCCGGCAAGCAGGCATTGGTGCTGATCCCGGAGATCAACCTCGGCCCGCAGACCCTGGCGCGCTTCGAGCAGCGCTTCAACGCCCGCATCGCCCTGCTGCACTCGGCGGTCAACGACCGCGACCGCCTCGACGCCTGGCTCGCCGCCAGGGACGGCGAGGCCGACATCATCATCGGCACCCGCTCGGCGCTGTTCACCCCGATGAAAAATCCGGGGCTGATCATCATCGACGAAGAGCACGACGGCTCCTATAAGCAGCAGGAAGGCCTGCGCTACCACGCCCGCGACCTGGCGCTGGTGCGCGCACGGCAGGAGAACATCCCGATCGTCCTCGGCTCCGCGACGCCGTCGCTGGAAAGCCTGCACAACGCCTACACCGGCCGCTACGGCCTGCTGCGCCTGAACGAGCGCGCCGGCGGCGCCAAGCAGCCGCGCTTCCTGCGCCTGGACGTGAAGAGCCGGCCGCTGGACAGCGGCATCAGCGGCCCGATGCAGCAGGCCATCGGCCAGACCCTCGCCGCCGGCCAGCAAGTGCTGGTGTTCCTCAACCGCCGGGGCTTTGCGCCGACGCTGCTGTGCCACGACTGCGGCTGGATGTCCGAGTGTCCGCGCTGCGATGCGCGGATGACCGTGCACCAGCGCTACGGCGAACTGCGCTGCCACCATTGCGGCTATGTCGAGCGCGTGCCGCGCCAGTGCCCCAAGTGCGAACGGGTCGACCTGCGGCCGGTGGGCGCCGGCACCGAACGGGCCGAAGAGCGGCTGGCGATCCTGTTCCCGGACTACCCGGTGCTGCGGGTCGACCGCGACAGCACCTCGCGCAAGGACGCGATGAATCAGCTGTTCGCCACCATCCAGAAAGGCCAGCCGTGCATCCTGGTCGGCACCCAGATGCTGGCCAAGGGTCACCACTTCCCGCGGGTCACGCTGGTGTCGATCCTCGACGCCGACGGCGGCCTGTTCTCCGGCGACTTCCGCGCCAGCGAAAGGATGGCGCAGCTCATCGTGCAGGTGGCCGGCCGCGCCGGGCGGGCGGAGGAACCGGGCAAGGTGATCATCCAGACCCACCTCGCCGACCATCCTTTATTGGTGCAACTGACCGAACAGGGCTACTTCGCCTTCGCCGAGCAGGCCCTGAGCGAGCGCCGCGCCGCCGGCCTGCCGCCGTTCGCCCACCTGGCGCTGCTGCGCGCCGAGGCGCACAAGCCGGGCCAGGCCGAAAGCTTTCTCGACGAAGCCTGCAGCGAAGCCGAACGCCTGCTGACCGAGCAGAACCTTGGCGGCATCGAGCTGCTGGGGCCGGTGCCGGCACCGATGGAGCGCCGCGCCGGACGCTATCGGGCGCAGTTGCTGCTGCAGGCGACGGCGCGGGCACCGCTGCACCGGCTGCTGGCCGGTTGGCTGCTGGTGCTGGAGCAGATGCCGAGCGGGCGGGCGGTGCGCTGGTCGCTGGATGTCGATCCGGTGGATCTGTACTGACGCAAGGACCGGCATCGCAGGCCGGCCCGCTGCCGCAGCGGATGGCGGCGCAATTGTCGCCGCACATCCACATCCTGCCTGCTAAGGTTGGCAAGCCCGTCTTCGCAACGGATAATGCCCAGTTTTTCCACCCGCGCACCGATGCGCCGCCGCGCCAGCGGTCGAAAGAGACGACCATGAAAGACACCATTCGCCAGCTGATCCAGCAAGCCCTCACCCAACTCGTCAACGAAGGTGTGTTGCCTGAAGGCCTGACGCCGGCGATCCAGGTGGAAAACGCCCGCGACAAGACCCACGGCGACTTCGCCAGCAACATCGCGATGATGCTGGCCAAGCCGGCGGGCATGAAGCCCCGCGACCTGGCGGAAAAGCTCATCGCCGCCCTGCCGGCCGACGAGAACGTCACCAAGGCCGAGATCGCCGGCCCCGGCTTCATCAACTTCTTCCAGAACACCCAGGCCCTGGCCAACCGCCTCGACGCCGCCCTGTCCGACGACCGCCTCGGCGTGCGCAAGGCCGGCCCGGCGCAGCGCACCGTGGTCGACCTGTCGGCGCCGAACCTGGCCAAGGAAATGCACGTCGGCCACCTGCGCTCGACCATCATCGGCGACGGCGTGGCCCGCGTCCTTGAGTTCCTCGGCGACGAAGTGATCCGTCAGAACCACGTCGGCGACTGGGGCACCCAGTTCGGCATGCTGATGGCGATGCTCGAAGACAACCCGGACATGCTCAAAGGCGCGCTTTCGGACCTGGAAGAGTTCTACCGCGCGGCGAAGAAACGCTTTGACGAAGATCCTGCATTCGCCGATCGCGCCAGGAAACTCGTGGTCGACCTGCAGGCCGGCGACGAAGCCTGCATCAAGGCCTGGAAAAGCTTCACCCACATTTCGCTGTCCCATTGCCAGGACATCTACGAGAAGCTCAACGTCAAGCTGACCATGGCCGACGTGATGGGCGAAAGCGCCTACAACGACGACCTGATCAACGTGGTCAACGACCTCAAGGCCGCCGGCATGCTGGTCGAAAGCAACGGCGCCCAGTGCGTGTTCCTCGATGAGTTCAAGAACGCCGACGGCGACCCGCTGCCGGTGATCATCGTCAAGGCCGACGGCGGCTACCTGTACGCCACCACGGACCTTGCGGCCGTGCGCTACCGCAGCGGCAAGCTCAACGCCGACCGCGCGCTGTACTTCGTCGACCAACGTCAGGCCCTGCACTTCCAGCAAGTGTTCGCCGTGGCGCGCAAGGCCGGTTTCGTGACTCATCCGATGGACATGGAGCACATGGGCTTCGGCACCATGAACGGCGCGGACGGCCGTCCGTTCAAGACCCGCGACGGCGGCACCGTGAAACTCGTCGACCTGCTCCTCGAGGCAGAGGACCGGGCCTTCAAACTGGTTCAGGAAAAGAACCCGGAGCTGCCGACCGAGCAACTGACCGCCATCGCGAAGGTAGTGGGCATCGATTCGGTCAAGTACGCCGACCTGTCCAAGCACCGCACCAGCGACTACAGCTTCAACTTCGACCTGATGCTGAACTTCGAAGGCAACACGGCTCCCTACCTGCTCTACGCCTATACCCGTGCCGCCGGCGTGTTCCGCAAGCTGGGCAAGGACTTCAGCGAAATCGAGGGCCAGGGGCAGATCGTGCTGCAGGCCGATCTCGAGCAGGAACTGGGCGCGAAGCTGGCGCAGTTCGGCGAAGTGCTGAACGGCGTGGCGGAAAAGGGCACGCCGCACATTCTCTGCACCTACCTCTACGATCTGGCCAGCCTGTTCTCCAGCTTCTACGAGAACTGCCCGATCCTCACCGCCGAGACCCCCACGCAGATGCAGAGCCGCCTGCGCCTGACCGAGCTGACGCGCCGCACCCTCAAACAAGGCCTGGAGCTGCTCGGCCTGAAAGTCCTGGAGCAAATGTAAGTTGGCTGCCAAGAAAAAACCCGCCCCCAAGCGCGGCGCCAGCCGCTATCAGGCCCCTGCCAAGCAGCCGATTCCGGGCTGGCTGTGGATGGCCATCGGCCTGACCGTCGGCGCGTTCATCGTGTTCCTGATGAAACTGGAGCCGGGCAAGGGCAGCGACACGGTCAAGCGCGAAAAGGTCGAGCAGCAGCAACAGCAGAAGGCCACCAAGATCGCCGAGGCCAACAAGACCCCGCCGAGCCCGACGCAACCGGTGAAGCCGAAGTACGACTTCTACACCCTGCTGCCGGAATCGGAAGTGATCGTGCCGCCGGACGCCGTGCCGGAGAAGACCTTGCCGACGCCGCAGGTGCCGGCGGTGCCGACCACCCCGGTGACCCCGGCGGAAGCGGCGAAGATCGACACCGCCCGGGCCCAGGCGGCCCTGGCCGGCATCACGCCGCCGCCGGCCCCGCCGGTGGCGAAGGCGGCGCCGGTGACCAAGTTCTTCCTCCAGGCCGGTTCGTTCCGCAAGGAGACTGACGCCGACAAGGTGCGGGCGCAGATCATTCTGCTCGGCCAGGCGGTGTCGGTGGAGTCCGGCACGGTGAAGGACGAGACCTGGTACCGCGTGCTGGTCGGCCCGTTCAGCAACCGCGAACAGCTGACCACCGCGCAAAAGCAACTGGCCGGCGCCGGCTTCAGCAACTTGCTGTTACAACAACGCCAGAGCCGCTGACCCCGAGACCTTGTGGCGAGGGAGCTTGCTCCCGCTCGACTGCGCAGCAGTCGCAAATCCTGCACCCCCGTGGCTTTGAAGCACCGGATACGCAGGTTCCGGGGGCGCCTTGCGCCCCAGCGGGAGCAAGCTCCCTCGCCACAGATGGTTTGCATCCCTCCCGCCCACCGCTCGTCCCCTCGCCGACCCCGCAGTTGAAATACCGTCCTCCACCCCCATATGGGTGTGCATAAGGCATTTTCGCCCCGCTGCGTGGAGACTCTTCCCTTGACCACCATCGTTTCAGTCCGCCGCCACGGCAAAGTCGTCATGGGCGGCGACGGCCAGGTTTCCCTCGGCAACACCGTGATGAAAGGCAACGCGAAGAAGGTTCGCCGCCTGTACCACGGCCAGGTCATCGCCGGTTTCGCCGGTGCCACCGCCGACGCCTTCACCCTGTTCGAACGCTTCGAAGGCCAGCTCGAAAAGCATCAGGGCCACCTGATCCGCGCTGCCGTCGAACTCGCCAAGGAGTGGCGCACCGACCGCTCCCTGAGCCGCCTCGAAGCGATGCTCGCGGTCGCCAACAAGGACGCCTCGCTGATCATCACCGGCAACGGCGACGTCGTTGAGCCCGAAGACGGCCTGATCGCCATGGGTTCCGGCGGCGCCTACGCCCAGGCCGCCGCCAGCGCCCTGCTGAAAAAAACCGACCTGTCGGCCCGCGAAATCGTCGAGACCGCCCTCGGCATCGCCGGCGACATCTGCGTCTTCACCAACCACACCCAGACCATTGAGGAGCAGGATCTCGCTGAATGAGCCTGTCGCGCCCTGCGCCACGGCTTGTTTCTGCTTGAGGACCGTCAATCACCATGTCCATGACTCCCCGCGAAATCGTCCACGAACTCAACCGCCACATCATCGGCCAGGACGATGCCAAGCGCGCCGTCGCGATTGCCCTGCGCAACCGCTGGCGCCGCATGCAGCTGCCTGAAGAGCTGCGCGTCGAAGTGACCCCCAAGAACATCCTGATGATCGGCCCGACCGGCGTCGGCAAGACCGAGATCGCCCGCCGCCTGGCCAAGCTGGCCAATGCGCCGTTCATCAAGGTCGAAGCGACCAAGTTCACCGAGGTCGGCTATGTCGGCCGCGACGTCGAATCGATCATCCGTGACCTGGCCGATGCGGCGATCAAGCTGCTGCGCGAGCAGGAGATGACCCGCGTGCGCCACCGCGCCGAAGACGCCGCCGAAGAGCGCATCCTCGATGCCCTGCTGCCGCCGGCGCGCATGGGCTTCAACAACGACGACGCGCCGACCCCGGACTCCAACACCCGTCAGCTGTTCCGCAAGCGCCTGCGCGAAGGCCAGCTGGACGACAAGGAAATCGAGATCGAAGTGGCCGAGGCCATGGGCGTCGACATTTCCGCGCCGCCGGGCATGGAAGAGATGACCAACCAGCTGCAGAGCCTGTTCGCCAACATGGGCAAGGGCAAGAAGAAGGCCCGCAAGCTCAAGGTCAAGGAAGCGCTGAAGCTGGTGCGCGACGAAGAGGCCGGGCGCCTGGTCAACGAAGAGGAACTCAAGGCCAAGGCCCTGGAGGCCGTCGAGCAGCACGGCATCGTGTTCATCGACGAGATCGACAAGGTGGCCAAGCGCGGCAACGTCGGCGGCGCCGATGTGTCCCGCGAGGGCGTGCAGCGCGACCTGCTGCCGCTGATCGAGGGCTGCACCGTCAACACCAAGCTGGGCATGGTCAAGACCGACCACATCCTGTTCATCGCCTCCGGCGCGTTCCACCTGAGCAAGCCGAGCGACCTGGTGCCGGAGCTGCAGGGCCGCCTGCCGATCCGCGTCGAGCTCAAGGCCCTGAGCCCGGAAGACTTCGAGCGCATCCTCAGCGAACCGCACGCCTCGCTCACCGAGCAGTACTGTGCGCTGCTCAAGACCGAAGGCCTGAACATCCAGTTCCAGCCCGAAGGCATCAAGCGCCTGGCGGAGATCGCCTGGCAGGTCAACGAGAAGACCGAGAACATCGGTGCCCGTCGCCTGCACACGCTGCTTGAGCGCCTGCTGGAGGAAGTGTCCTTCAGCGCCGGCGACCTGGCCAGCGCCCACGACGAGAAGCCGATCCTGATCGACGCCGACTACGTCAACAGCCACCTGGGCGAATTGGCGCAGAACGAAGACCTGTCCCGTTATATCCTGTAAGCCACCCTTACAGATGTAGCGGAACGGTGGGAGCGAGCCTGCTCGCGATGGCGGCGGTTCAGACAACCTCAGGGTTGAATGTGCCGGCCCATCGCGAGCAGGTCCGCTCCCGCAAGGTTCCGCACCAGACGGATACCCGGTCATGCTGCCCACCGACATCAAACTGCACAAAGCCTCCAAGACCCTGACGCTCACCTACGCGTCCGGCGAGTCGTTCACCCTGCCCGCCGAGTTCCTGCGCGTGCACTCCCCCTCCGCCGAGGTCCAGGGCCACGGCAAACCGATCCTGCAGTACGGCAAGCTCCACGTCGGCCTGACCAAGGTAGAGCCGGCCGGTCAGTACGCACTGAAACTGACCTTCGACGACGGCCATGACAGCGGGCTGTTCACCTGGGAATACCTGCTCGAACTGGGGCGACGTTATGACGCACTCTGGGCCGATTACCTGGACGAACTCAAAGCCGCCGGCAAGTCCCGCGACCCGGACGAGTCCGTGGTCAAGCTGATGCTCTAGCCCGAGCCCGGGACCGTTTAGAGGGCATTTTCTAAATTCATCTGTTTGAATGCTCCGCTTGTGCGGCCGAGGACTGGCCCGCTTGCGAAAAAAATTAAACTCGGGTAACCAATGGAACTGGCAAGTTACCTGCAGTGTTCCATGCGCTGCAAAACTGCCCTGCAGAATCAACGGTCACCCGAGCGGCAGTACCTGGCACCGGCTGTGAGACTGCACAGCGAGGACCGGGTACTCGTCTCAGGACAATGGAGCGTCGTAGATGAGTAACAAGAACAACGATGACCTGAAGTACCAAGCCTCGGAAAACACCCTGGGGCTCAATCCCGTCGTCGGGCTGCGCGGAAAGGATCTCTTGGCCTCTGCCCGCATGGTGCTGACCCAGGCCATCAGGCAACCGATACACAGCGTCAAGCATGTCGCCCATTTCGGCCTTGAACTCAAGAATGTGCTGTTCGGCAAGTCCGAACTGCAGCCTGCCGGCGACGACCGTCGCTTCGTCGATCCGGCCTGGAGCCAGAACCCGCTCTACCGACGTTATCTGCAAACCTACCTGGCGTGGCGCAAGGAGCTCCACGACTGGATCGACGACAGCAACCTCTCGCCCAAGGACATCGCCCGCGGGCACTTCGTGATCAACCTGATGACCGAAGCCATGGCCCCGACCAACAGCGCGGCGAACCCGGCGGCGGTCAAGCGCTTCTTCGAGACCGGCGGCAAGAGCCTGCTCGACGGCCTCTCCCACCTGGCCAAGGACCTGGTGCACAACGGCGGCATGCCGAGCCAGGTCAACATGGGCGCGTTCGAGGTCGGCAAGAGCCTGGGCGTGTCCGAAGGGGCGGTGGTGTTCCGCAACGATGTGCTGGAGCTGATCCAGTACAAGCCGATCACCGAACAGGTGCACGAGCGGCCGCTGCTGGTGGTGCCGCCGCAGATCAACAAGTTCTACGTGTTCGACCTGAGCCCGGACAAGAGCCTGGCGAAATTCTGCCTGCGCAGCAACGTGCAGACCTTCATCGTCAGCTGGCGCAACCCGACCAAGGAACAGCGCGAGTGGGGCCTGTCGACCTACATCGAGGCCCTCAAGGAAGCGGTGGACGTGGTCACCGCGATCACCGGCAGCAAAGACGTGAACATGCTCGGCGCCTGCTCCGGCGGCATCACCTGCACCGCCCTGCTGGGCCACTACGCCGCCATCGGCGAAAACAAGGTCAACGCCCTGACCCTGCTGGTCAGCGTGCTCGACACCACCCTGGACACCGACGTCGCGCTGTTCGTCGACGAACAGACGCTGGAGACCGCCAAGCGCCACTCGTACCAGGCCGGCGTGCTGGAGGGCAAGGACATGGCCAAGGTCTTCGCCTGGATGCGCCCCAACGACCTGATCTGGAACTACTGGGTGAACAACTACCTGCTCGGCAACGAGCCGCCGGTGTTCGACATCCTGTTCTGGAACAACGACACCACCCGGTTGCCGGCCGCGTTCCACGGCGACCTGATCGAGATGTTCAAAAACAACCCGCTGACCCGCCCCAACGCACTGGAAGTGTGCGGCACGCCGATCGACCTCAAGCAGGTCACCGCCGACATCTTTTCCCTGGCCGGCACCAACGACCACATCACCCCGTGGAAGTCCTGCTACAAGTCGGCGCAGCTGTTCGGCGGCAAGGTGGAATTCGTGCTGTCGAGCAGCGGCCATATCCAGAGCATCCTGAACCCGCCGGGCAACCCGAAGGCGCGGTACATGACCAACAGCGAAATGGCCGCCAACGCCGATGAATGGCAGGAGAACTCGACCAAGCACACCGATTCCTGGTGGCTGCACTGGCAGGCGTGGCAGGCCGAGCGTTCGGGCGAGCTGAAGAAGGCCCCGGCCAAGCTGGGCAACAAGGCGTACCCGGCGGGCGAAGCGTCGCCGGGCACTTACGTGCACGAGCGGTAACCGACACACTCCGCCCCACCCTGCGGGGCGGGGGCGAACCCAATAGCCACAGGGCCTGAGCATGCCGCACCCGTTCATCTTCCGCACCGTCGACCTGGATGGCCAGACCATCCGCACCGCGGTGCGCCCCGGCAAGCCCCACTTGACGCCCTTGCTGATCTTCAACGGCATCGGCGCCAACCTGGAGCTGGTGTTTCCCTTTGTCGCGGCGCTGGATCCGGACCTTGAGGTCATTGCCTTCGACGTGCCCGGCGTCGGCGGCTCCTCGACGCCGAGCCGGCCGTACCGGTTTGCGGGGCTGGCGAAACTCACCGCCCGGATGCTCGACTACCTCGACTACGGCCAGGTCAACGTGATCGGCGTGTCGTGGGGCGGCGCGCTGGCGCAGCAGTTCGCCCACGACTACCCCGAACGCTGCAAGAAACTGGTGCTGGCGGCGACCGCCGCCGGTGCCTTCATGGTGCCGGGCAAGCCGAAGGTGCTGTGGATGATGGCCAGCCCTCGCCGCTACATCCAGCCGTCCCACGTGATCCGCATCGCGCCGCTGATCTACGGCGGCTCGTTCCGCCGCGACCCGACCCTCGCCGCCAGCCACGCGGCCAAGGTGCGTTCGGCGGGCAAGCTCGGCTACTACTGGCAACTGTTCGCGGGCCTGGGCTGGACCAGCATCCACTGGCTGCACAAGATCCACCAGCCGACCCTGGTGCTGGCCGGCGACGACGATCCGCTGATCCCGCTGATCAACATGCGCATGCTCGCCTGGCGCATACCCAACGCCCAGCTGCACATCATCGACGACGGCCACCTGTTCCTGATCACCCGGGCCGAGGCCGTGGCGCCGATCATCATGAAATTCCTGGAGGAGGAACGTCAGCGTGCGGTGATGCATCCGCATCCGGCATCGCCGGGGGCATGAGCGATCCGGCACGTTTAATGGAAGGTGTGTGGCAGGACGCCGCGCAGGCAACAATCCGCAACAGCGTCTATGGTTCTCTGGTTCGGTGTGTTTGTGTTTGGCCTGAAGACGAAGGAGTGTTGACTCATGCGCGACAAACCAGCGACCGGCGTGGTGCCCAGCCCTGCCGTGTTCATTAATGCACAAAGCGCAATGACCGGGCTGCGCGGCCGGGACCTGATCTCGACCCTGCGCAGCGTCGCGGCCCACGGCCTGCGCAACCCGATCCACAGCGCACGCCATGCCCTGAGGCTGGGAGGCCAGTTGGGCCGCGTCCTGCTCGGTGAGACCCTGCACCCGATCAACGCGCAGGATTCGCGCTTCAGCGATCCGGCCTGGAGCCTCAATCCGTTCTACCGCCGCAGCCTTCAGGCGTACCTGAGCTGGCAGAAACAGGTCAAGAGCTGGATCGACGAGAGCAGCATGAGCGAAGACGACCGGGCCCGCGCGCAGTTCGCCTTCAGCCTGCTCAACGACGCCGTGGCGCCGTCCAACACCCTGCTCAATCCGCTGGCGGTCAAGGAGCTGTTCAACTCCGGCGGGCAGAGCCTGGTGCGCGGCCTGGGCCACCTGATCGACGACCTGCTGCACAACGACGGCCTGCCGCGCCAGGTGTCGAAGCAGGCGTTCGAGATCGGCAAGACCGTCGCCACCACCACCGGCTCCGTGGTGTTTCGCAACGAAATGCTGGAGCTGATCCAGTACCGGCCGATGAGCGAGAAACAGTACGCCAAGCCGCTGCTGGTGGTGCCGCCGCAGATCAACAAGTACTACATCTTCGACCTGAGCCCGCACAACAGCTTCGTCCAGTTCGCCCTCAAGAACGGCCTGCAGACCTTCATGATCAGTTGGCGCAACCCGGACGTGCGTCACCGCGAATGGGGCCTGTCGACCTACGTCGAGGCGGTGGAGGAAGCGATGAACGTCTGCCGGTCGATCACCGGCGCCCGCGACGTCAACCTGATGGGCGCCTGCGCCGGCGGCCTCACCATCGCCGCCCTGCAAGGCCACCTGCAGGCCAAGCGGCAGTTGCGCAGGGTCTCCAGCGCCACCTACCTGGTGAGCCTGCTCGACAGTCAGTTCGACACGCCGGCGACGCTGTTCGCCGACGAGCAGACCCTCGAGGCGGCCAAGCGCCGCTCCTACCAGCGGGGCGTGCTCGACGGCCGCGACATGGCCAAGGTGTTCGCCTGGATGCGCCCCAACGACCTGATCTGGAATTACTTCGTCAACAACTACCTGCTGGGCAAGGCACCGCCGCCGTTCGACATCCTCTACTGGAACAACGACAGCACCCGCCTGCCGGCCGCGTTCCACGGCGACCTGCTGGACTTCTTCAAGCACAACCCGCTGACCCACCCCGGCGGCCTGGAGGTGTGCGGCACGCCGATCGACCTGCAGAAGGTCACGGTCGACAGCTTCAGCGTGGCCGGCATGAACGACCACATCACGCCGTGGGACGCGGTGTACCGCTCGACCCTGCTGCTGGGCGGCGAGCGGCGCTTCGTGCTGTCCAACAGCGGCCATGTGCAGAGCATCCTCAACCCGCCGGGCAACCCGAAGGCCAACTACGTCGAGAACGGCAAGCTGAGCGGCGACCCCCGCGCCTGGTACTACGACGCGAAAAAGGTCGACGGCAGCTGGTGGACGCAGTGGCTGGAATGGGTCCAGCAGCGCTCCGGCGCGCAGCGCGAGACCCAGACGACCCTCGGCAGCCCCGACTACCCACCGATGGAAGCGGCCCCCGGCACCTACGTGCGCGTGCGCTGACGCCCTGAAACCCTTTAAGAAGACTGGATGAAAACCCGCGACCGGATTCTCGAATGTGCCCTGCAGCTGTTCAACGAAAAGGGCGAGCCGAACGTCTCCACCATGGAGGTTGCCAACGAAATGGGGATCAGCCCCGGCAACCTCTACTACCACTTCCACGGCAAGGAGCCGCTGATCCTCGGGCTGTTCGAGCGCTTCCAGGGCGAACTGGCGCCGCTGCTCGACCCGCCCGCCGACGTCGAGCTGGCGCCGGAGGACTACTGGCTGTTCCTGCACCTGATCGTCGAGCGCCTGGCGCTCTACCGGTTCCTGTTCCAGGACCTGTCGAACCTGTCCGGACGCCTGCCGAAACTGGCCAAGGGCATCCGCAACCTGCTCAATGTCCTCAAGCGCACGCTGGCGTCATTGCTGGCGCGCCTGAAGGCGCAGGGGCTGCTGGTCAGCGACACCCAGGCCCTGGGGCAACTGGTGGAGCAGATCACCCTGACCTTGCTGTTTTCCCTGGACTACCAGCGGATCCTCGACCGCGAGGGCGAGGTGCGGCTGGTGGTGTACCAGATCATGATGCTGGTGGCGCCGCACCTGCTGCCGCCGATCAAGGTAGCGACGGAGCGTTTCGCGCTGCAGTACCTCGAAGAGCACGAATGACCATTGCATATCCCTTGTGGGAGCGAGCCTGCTCGCGATAGCGGTGGAACATCCAGCATCAAGGGGACTGATGCGCCGTCATCGCGAGCAGGCTCGCTCCTACAGGGGCTGGTGATGCCACATGACACGGTGGGAGCCAGCCTGCCGGCGATGGCGTCGGCAAGGTCGCTGCCGGGCAGGATCAAAAGGGTACGGCAGTGTTCTTGAGAGACGGGGCCACAAACAAAAACGCCCGGCCTTCGCAGGCCGGGCGTTTTCTTGAGCCCTGAGGATCAGGACTGACTGGACGGCGCCGACGGGGTCGGTGCGGCAGTCGGGGTCACGGCGGATGCCGGAGCGGCGGCGGAGTTCGACGCGCTGACCGGAGCGGCCGGGGTCGCAGGCTTGGCGGCTGCGGCCGGTTTCGGCGCAGCGGCTTTCGGTGCGGCCGGTTTTTTCACTGCCGGTTTCTTCGCGGCAGCCGGTTTGGCGGCTGGCTTGGCGGCAGCGGTTTTCGCCGCCGGTTTTGCGGCAGGCTTGGCAGCGGGTTTGGCCGCCGCTTTCGCAACCGGTTTGGCCGCTGCGGTTTTCGCCGCAGGCTTGGCGGCCGGTTTGGCGGCGGCCTTGGCCAGCGGCTTGGCGGCAGGTTTCGCAGCCGGCTTGGCCGCTGCGGTCTTGGCCACAGGCTGGGTTTTCAGGCCGGTGAGTTTTTCGATCTGCTTGGTCAGGGTCTCGACCTTGCTGTGCAGGGCCTTGACCTCATTGCGGCTCGGCACGCCCAGGCGCGAGATCGCGCTGTTCAGGCGCTTGTCGAAAGCCTCTTCCAGTTCGTCCCACTTGCCCAGCGCGCGGTCTTTCACGCCGCTGATGCGCGACTTGGCCGAGGAAGCGGAGTCCTTGGCGGCGTCGACTTTCTTGCCGACCGCCGACTTGGTGAGCTTCTCGGCCTTCTCGCCGTCTTTGACCAGTGACTCGAAGAGCTTGCTGCCGTCAGTGTCGATCTTCGAGTACACGCCCAGGCCCGCCAGCCAGATCTTGCGGGAGTAGTCTTCGACCTTCCCGATCCACGAGCTGCCTTCTTTATCGGTGTTCTTTTTGCCAGCCATCCCGTTCTCCTTAAGATTTACGCGCGACGCGTTCGAGCAATGCCGTCAGCTCATCGAGCTTAGCAGAGAGTGCCTCAACGTCATGTTTAGACGGAATGCCGATACGATTCAAGGCACTGGCGACGCGTGTGTCGAACGCCTTCTCGACCTTGTCGAGCTGCACTTCGACCCGGCCCTTGAAGGTGCTGACTTCGCCCTTGGCCTCATCGATTTCGGCGTTGGCCGCTTCGAGCTTTTCGGCGACGGCTTTTTTGCCTTTCTTTTCAACGGCTTGACCGGCCTTGATCAGCTCCTGAAAGTACTCGCTGCCCTCTTGGCCGACCTTGGCGTAGGCACCCAGGCCTGCCAGCCAGATCTTGCGGGCATAGGATTTGACGTCGCTCAGAGCGGAAGTCGAAGCGTCGATTTTTTTCTTCAAAATGACTTTGGCCATGGTGCACCTCACGCGCAGAAGGTTTGAGGAACTGCCCGGACGGTTGTCGGGCTCAGGCACAAAGTAGGGAGAAAAATTAGAAACGGCACCCTAACAACTGACACAAACCTCAGGCCAGACCCAAAACGAATGTGGGAGCGAGCCTGCTCGCGATGGCGATGCATCAGTCCAAAATGAAGTCGACTGATACACCGCCATCGCGAGCAGGCTCGCTCCTACAGGGGATCGCATTTCAAACGAAGATCAGGCCAGCGCCTTGTCCAGCGCCTTCTCGATCTCGGCCTTGATCATGCCGCTCATGGCCGACATCATCATGCCCAGCTCCACGTCGACGCGGATCGAGTCCTCCGCCACATGCACCTCGCCCTTCACGCCGGAGCGCTTGAGGTTCAGGGTGTCGCCCGACCACTGCGGCTCCAGGCCGTACTGGTCGGAGAGTTTCTGCGCCAGCTTGTCGGCTTTCTCGCGGGCGGCGTCCTTGCCCAGGCTATGGGCACGTTCAACACTGATTCGGGCCATCGGATGACTCCTGATTGATGAAGGCTTGTCGGCAGATCCTGACCGCGGCTGCGGCAAATCGTCCCGAGGGTCGCCCATCTTACCTTGAGCCATTCCAAGACAAAGCATGGCTTGGGGATTAGAATGTCGCGCATTCTCTTTTGGTGACAGCGATATGACTGATCAGCGCAAAGGCAGCGATGCCGAACCCACCACCCACTTCGGCTTCAAGAACGTCCCGGAAAGCCAGAAGGCCGAAAGGGTCGCTGAGGTGTTCCACTCCGTGGCCGCCAAGTACGACCTGATGAACGACCTCCTGTCGGGCGGCATGCATCGCCTGTGGAAGCGCTTCGCCATCGAGCTGTCGGGCGTGCGCAGCGGCAACCGCGTGCTGGACATCGCCGGCGGCACCGGCGACCTGACCAAGAAATTCTCCCACCTCGTCGGCCCGACCGGCCAGGTGGTGCTCGCCGACATCAACGAGTCCATGCTCAAGGTCGGCCGCGACCGCCTGCTGGACGTGGGCGTGTCGGGCAACGTCGAGTTCGTCCAGGCCGACGCCGAAAAGCTGCCGTTCCCGGACAACCACTTCGACTGCGTGACCATCGCCTTCGGCCTGCGCAACGTGACCCACAAGGAAGACGCCCTGCGCTCGATGCTGCGCGTGCTCAAGCCCGGCGGCCGCCTGCTGGTGCTGGAGTTCTCCAAGCCGACCAACGCGCTGATGTCCAAGGCCTACGACGCCTACTCGTTCGCGTTCATGCCGCTGATGGGCAAGCTGATCACCAACGACTCGGAAAGCTACCGTTACCTGGCCGAATCGATCCGCATGCACCCGGACCAGGAAACCCTGAAGTCGATGATGGTCGAGGCCGGCTTCGACCGCGTGACCTACCACAACATGACGTCGGGCATCGTCGCCCTGCACCGCGGCATCAAGCCCTGATGCTGCTGACCGGGCTGCTGGCCAGCGTCGAAACCGGCCTGAACCGGGTGCTGCGTCTCGACAGCACCGCGCTGCCGCGCCTGGCGCACCTGACCGGCAAGGTGATCGCCGTCGACTGCACGGCCCCGGCGCTGCAACTGTTCATCCTGCCCAGCGACGAAGGCCTGATGCTGGCCTCGCGCTGGGAGACCGGCGTCGACTGCACCCTGCGTGCGCCGGCGTCGAGCCTGGTGAAGCTGGCCCTGAGCAAGGACAAGACCGCGGTGCTGCACGCGCCGGAAGTCGAGCTCGACGGCGACAGCGGCGTGCTGCTGGAGCTGGCCGACGTCCTGCAGGACCTGGAGCTGGACTGGGAGTACGAACTCTCGCGCTGGCTCGGCCCCGTCGCCACGCAACTGGTCGGCGGCCACCTGCGCAGCCGCGCCCGCTGGTACCGGCAAGGCTTCGCCAGCCTCAACCAGAACCTCGCCGAATACCTGGCCGAAGAATCGCGCACCCTCGTCGGGCAGCGCGAAGCCGAAGCCCGGTTCCGCGAACTGGACCGGATCAAGCTTGATCTGGAGCGTCTCGAGGCGCGTTTCGAGCGCCTTTCCCGATCCCTCGACCCAAGCGATAACGCATGAAGCTGCTTGCCGTCCGCCGTCTGTTGCGCATCCAGCGCGTCGTGATCCGCTACCGTCTCGATGACCTGCTGTTCGACCTCCCGTTGCCGTGGTTCCTGCTGGCCCTGCGCTATGCGCTGCCGTGGCGCTGGTTCCCGCGCAAGCCGCTGGACCTGAGCCGGGGCGCCCGCCTGCGCCTGGCGCTGCAGGACCTGGGGCCGATCTTCATCAAGTTCGGGCAGATCCTCTCGACCCGCCGCGACCTGCTGCCGGAGGACATCGCCGACGAGCTGATGCTGCTGCAGGACCGGGTGCCGCCGTTCGATTCGCAACTGTCGGTGCGGCTGATCGAAGAGCAGTTGGGCAAGAAGATCGACGACGTGTTCAGCCGTTTCGACGTCGAGCCGCTGGCCTCCGCCTCGGTGGCGCAGGTGCATGCCGCCCAGCTCAAGACCGGCGAAGAGGTGGTGGTCAAGGTGATCCGTCCGGGCCTCAAGCCGGTGATCGCCCAAGACCTGGCGTGGCTGTTCATCCTCGCCCGCGCCGCCGAGAAGGTGTCGGCCGACGCCCGCCTGCTGCACCCGGTGGACGTGGTCAGCGACTACGAGAAAACCATCTACGACGAACTCGACCTGCTGCGCGAGGCCGCCAACGCCAGCCAGCTCAAGCGCAACTTCGACGGCTCGCCGCTGCTCTACGTGCCGCAGGTCTACTGGGACTGGTGCCGGCCGAAGGTGCTGGTGATGGAGCGCATCTACGGCATCCAGGTGACGGACCTGGCGACCCTCGCCGACCAGCGCACCGACATGAAGATGCTCGCCGAGCGCGGCGTGGAGATCTTCTTCACCCAGGTGTTCCGCGACAGCTTCTTCCACGCCGACATGCACCCGGGCAACCTCTTCGTCAGCACCGTCAACCCGTGGAGCCCGCAGTACATCGCCATCGACTGCGGCATCGTCGGCAGCCTGACCCCTGAGGACCAGGACTACCTGGCCCGCAACCTGTTCGCCTTCTTCAAGCGCGACTACCGGCGCGTGGCGCAGCTGCACATCGATTCGGGCTGGGTGCCGGCGGAAACCAAGCTCAACGAATTCGAAGCGGCGATCCGCACCGTGTGCGAACCGATTTTCGAAAAACCGTTAAAAGATATTTCATTTGGCCAGGTGCTGATGCGCCTGTTCCAGACGGCGCGGCGCTTCAACATGGAAGTCCAGCCGCAACTGGTGCTGCTGCAGAAGACCCTGCTGAACATCGAAGGCCTGGGCCGTCAGCTGTATCCGGAACTGGACCTGTGGAACACCGCCCAGCCGTTCCTCGAACGCTGGATGCGTGAGCGCGTGAGCCCCAAGGCCTTGATCGGCAACGTGCAGAGCCAGTTCGAACAGCTGCCGCACCTGGCCAACATGGCCCGCGACCTGCTCGAACGCCTGTCCCAGCCCCACGCCGGCGACCCGCCGCCGCCCTGGAAAAAGCGCAAGGACGACTGGTTCCTGCGCCTGCTCGGCAGCGCCCATCTGGCGGGCGGCACGATCCTCGCCGCCGGCGGTCCGCTGCACGAACTGGGGCACTGGCCCGCCGGGATCATGGTGGCAGTGGGCTTGTATCTGGTCGTTCGCCGATAGCCAGTTCCGCGATCGGCTGGCACACTGTTCGAACGCCTGAACCCGACCAATGAAGCGTGGGGTTCGCTGTCGGAGTCGAAGATGAAAAACTGGCTGGACGAGATCAAGTGGGACGCCGATGGCCTGGTGCCGGCGATCGCCCAGGATCACAAGACCGGACGCGTGCTGATGATGGCCTGGATGAACCGCGAGGCGCTTGAGCTGACCGCCGCGGAGAACCGTGCAATCTACTGGTCACGTTCCCGTGGCAAGCTGTGGCGCAAGGGAGAGGAGTCAGGCCATGTGCAGACCCTGCACGAAATGCGCCTGGACTGCGACGCCGACGTGATCATCCTGATGGTCGAGCAGATCGGCGACATCGCCTGCCACACCGGCCGTCAGAGCTGCTTCTACCGCGTCTTCGAGAACGGCGACTGGAAAACGGTCGACCCGGTCCTGAAAGACCCGCACGCCATCTATTCCGCTGCAGGACACACACATGAGTGACACCCTGACCCGCCTCGCTCAGGTGCTCGAAGAGCGCAAGGGCGCGGCCGCCGACACCTCGTATGTCGCCAGCCTGTACCACAAGGGCCTGAACAAGATTCTGGAGAAGGTCGGCGAAGAGTCGGTGGAGACCATCATCGCCGCCAAGGACGCCGCCGTCAGCGGCGATTGCAGCGACGTGATCTACGAGACCGCCGACCTGTGGTTCCACAGCCTGGTCATGCTCGCCCAGCTGGGGCAGCATCCGCAGGCCGTGCTGGATGAGCTGGACCGTCGCTTCGGCCTGTCCGGACACGCCGAGAAAGCCTCGCGTCCGTCCGCCTGAAAACCAATTAGAGAGGAGCTGCAAGATGGGCATTTTTGACTGGAAACACTGGATCGTCATTCTGGTGGTCGTGGTGCTGGTGTTCGGCACCAAGAAACTGAAGAACCTGGGCACCGACGTCGGCGAGTCGATCAAGGGCTTTCGCAAGGCCATGAACGACGACGAGAAGCCGGCCGACCCGAGCGCCGCGCCTGCGCAACCGGTGCCGCCGGTGCAGCCGCAAGCCACCGCCCAGGCCAACCCGCCGCACACCATCGACGTGCAGGCGCAGAAGGTCGAAGAGCCGATCCGCAAAGACGTGTGAGCACTGACTAATGTTTGGTATCAGCTTCTCTGAACTGCTGCTCGTCGGCCTCGTCGCCCTGCTGGTGCTGGGCCCCGAGCGCTTGCCGGGCGCTGCGCGCACCGCCGGCCTCTGGGTCGGGCGACTGAAGCGCAGCTTCAACGCGATCAAACAGGAAGTTGAACGTGAGATCGGTGCCGACGAAATCCGTCGGCAACTGCACAACGAGCACATCCTGTCCCTGGAGCAGGAGGCGCGCAAGATCCTCACGCCGGTCCAGCAGGAGCCGACGCCGGTCGAGCACGTGGGCGAGCAGACGATCCACAGCCCTGCGGCGCCGACGCCTCCTGCACCTGCCGCGGCGCCGACCGAACCCGCGCCCGCCGCCGCAGCGGCCCCGGCCGAACCCGTTGCTCCAGCTGCCGCGCCGACCGCGCCGGCCCCTCACGACCCGACACTGCCACCGCGAGCCCCATGAGCGATCTCCCCGAAAACGACCAGCACATGCCGCTGGTTTCGCACCTCACCGAGTTGCGCACCCGTCTGCTGCGTTGCGTCGCGGCGATCTTCATCATCTTCGCCGGGCTGTTCGCCTTCACCCAGCAGATCTACACCTTCGTCTCGACGCCGCTGCGCCAGTACCTGCCGGCCGGCGCGACGATGATCGCCACCGACGTCTCATCGCCGTTCCTGACGCCTCTGAAGCTGACGATGATGGTCTCGCTGTTCCTGGCGATCCCGGTGATCCTGCACCAGATCTGGGGCTTCATCGCGCCGGGCCTGTACAAGCATGAGAAACGCGTCGCGGTGCCGCTGCTGATCTCCAGCATCCTGCTGTTCTACACCGGCATGGCGTTCGCCTACTTCTTCGTGTTCCCGCTGATCTTCAAGTTCTTCGCCTCCGCCACCCCGGCCGGCGTCGAGATGATGACCGACATCACCAGCTACCTCGATTTCGTCATGACGCTGTTCTTCGCCTTCGGCGTGGCGTTCGAGATCCCGGTGGCCGTGGTGCTGCTGGTGTGGATCGGCGTGGTCGACGTCAAGTACCTGAAGAAGATCCGCCCGTACGTGATCATCGGCTGCTTCGTGGTCGGCATGATCCTCACCCCGCCGGACATCTTCTCCCAGACCCTGCTGGCCGTGCCGATGTGGATGCTGTTCGAGGTCGGCATCCTGTTCGGCAGCCTGGTGAGCAAGCGCGAACGCCCGGACGAGACCGCCGACGACCACAACGACCAGCCGCCAGCGACCCAGCCATGAACCTGCTGCTGCTCGAAGAGGCCGATTTCATTGCGGCCGACCGCGTCGTGCTGCGCGACCGCCGCCTGACCCACATGCAGGAGGTCCACCGCTCGGAAGTCGGCGACAGCCTGCGGGTCGGGCGCGTCGGCGGGCTGATGGGCTCGGCGCAGGTGCTGCGCCTGGACGCCAACGAGGCGGAGCTGCAGATCAGCCTCGACCAGCCGCCGCCGGCCAAGCTGCCGCTGACCCTGGTGCTGGCCCTGCCCCGGCCGAAGATGCTGCGCCGGGTGTTCCAGACCGTGGCGACCATGGGTGTGCCGAACGTGGTGCTGGTCAACAGCTACCGGGTCGAGAAGAGCTTCTGGCAGACGCCGTTCCTGGAGCCCGAGGCGATCCGCGAACAGCTGATCCTCGGCCTCGAACAGGCCCGCGACACCGTGCTGCCGCACATCACCATCGAGAAGCGCTTCAAGCCGTTCGTCGAGGACCGTTTGCCGGCGATCGCCGACGGCACCCTCGGGTTGGTGGGCCATCCGGGCGACTTCCCGCCCTGCCCGCGCGCACTCAGCGAACCGGTCACCCTGGCCATCGGCCCCGAAGGCGGCTGGATCCCCTACGAAATCGACCTGCTGAAGAAGTCCGGACTGCAGCCGGTGCAGTTGGGCGACCGTATCCTGCGGGTCGAAACCGCCGTCACCGCCCTGCTCGCCCGCCTCTTCTAACGTTCACCGCATTCCCTGTGCCAAGGGAGCTCGCTCCCGCTCGGCCCTGTGGCGAGGGAGCTTGCTTCCGCTTGGGCGCGCAGCGGCCATCGCTCTTTTCTTTGTCGGTTTTGCGACGGCTGCGCCGCCGAGCGGGAGCAAGCTCCCTCGCCACAATGTCGCTGCACTGCGGACAAATCGCGTTACAGAATGCCATCACGCCGCCGATACACTCTCCATAAGTCCAATTAGTGGTCCGAGGGGAGTCGTCGCATGTACCGTTGGTTAGCCGAGAATCTTGGAAACGTCAGCGTCAAACGCAAGCTGGGCATCGGCTTCGGCCTGGTGCTGCTGCTGACCCTGCTGATCACCGTGACCGGCTGGACCGGCATGAGCGGCATCATCAGCCGGGGCGACAAGCTCGGCTTCATCTCCAGCCTGAACGAGCTGACCAAGGACCTGCGCCTGGCCCGTCTGGACTATGAGATGCGCCGCGGCGAGCAAGGGCCCGGCACCGTCAACGACCTGCTCGGCAAACTCGACAGCGGCCTGCAGACCGCCCGCAGCCTGATCGAGCAACCGGCCGACGTGGCGATGATCGACCAGCAACTGGCCGCCGTCGCCGAGTACAAGCGCGCCTTCGCCGACATGACCCAGGCCACCGCCCTGCGCGAAGACGCCCGCGGCAAGCTCGGCGCCACCGCCGACAACGCCGTGGCCCGGGTGGCCGAAGTCGAGAAATCCATGCTGCAGGGCGACAGCGTCGCCCAGTTCAACGCCGTGATCGACCTCAGCAAGCTGATCCAGCAGGCGCGCTTCCAGGTGCGCGGCTACACCTACAGCGGCAAGGCCGAAGCCGAGCAACCGGCGCTGGACGCCATCGACAACGCCCTGAAGAACCTCGAAAGCCTGCCGGCCAAACTGCCGGAACAGCACATCGCCAACCTGCAGCAGGCCACCGAGTCGCTCAAGGCCTACCGCTCGGCGGTCAGCCAGTTCCGCGACTCCCAGGTGGCCAGCGCCAAGGCACTGGCGCGCATGGCGGCCCAGGGCGACATCCTGTTCGACGTCAGCAGCAAACTCACCGAATCGCAGACCCTCGTGCGCGACACCGACGCCGCCAGCGCCAAGAACCAACTGCTGATCGCCACCCTGCTGGCCGTGGCCTTCGGCCTGCTGGCCGCCTGGGCGATCACCCGGCAGATCATCATCCCGCTGAACCAGACCCTCAAGGTCGCCGAGCGCGTGGCCGCCGGCGACCTCACCCACAACCTGGTGTCCCAGCGCCGCGACGAGCTGGGCCAGCTGCAACGCTCGATGCAGAGCATGAACCAGGGCCTGCGCGAACTGATCGGCGGCATCAGCGACGGCGTCACCCAGATCGCCAGCGCCGCCGAAGAGCTGTCGGCCGTGACCGAGCAGACCAGCGCCGGGGTGAACAATCAGAAGGTCGAGACCGATCAGGTGGCCACCGCCATGAACGAAATGGCCGCCACCGTGCAGGAAGTCGCGCGCAACGCCGAGGAAGCCTCCGAGGCCGCCGTCGCCGCCGACCAGCAGGCCCGCGAAGGCGACAAGGTGGTCGGCGAGGCCATCGCCCAGATCGAGCGCCTGGCCGTCGAGGTGGGGCACTCCACCGAGGCCATGGGCGAACTCAAGCGCGAAAGCGACAAGATCGGCAGCGTGCTCGACGTGATCAAGTCCGTGGCCCAGCAGACCAACCTGCTGGCCCTCAACGCCGCCATCGAGGCGGCCCGCGCCGGCGAGGCCGGCCGCGGTTTCGCGGTGGTGGCGGACGAAGTGCGCAGCCTGGCCCAGCGCACCCAGAAATCCACCGAAGAGATCGAAGAGCTGATCGTCGGCCTGCAGAACGGCACCCAGCAAGTCGCGACGATCATGGACAACAGCCGCACCCTGACCGACAGCAGCGTGGAACTGACCCGCCGCGCCGGCGGCTCGCTGGACAGCATCACCCGCACCGTGTCGGCGATCCAGGCGATGAACCAGCAGATCGCGGCGGCGGCCGAGCAGCAGAGCGCCGTGGCCGAAGAGATCAACCGCAGCGTGCTGAACGTGCGGGACGTGTCGGACCAGACCTCGGCGGCCAGCGAAGAGACGGCGGCCTCCAGCGTCGAGCTGGCGCGCCTGGGCACCCACCTGCAGACGCTGGTGGGGCGGTTCAAGGTCTGAGCTGATCCGGTGGCCTCGGTTCGCTTGGGACCGAGGTGATGCCATCGCTGGCAAGCCAGCTCCCACAGTGACCGAGTTGAACACCGACTTTATGGTCGACCGAAAACCTGTGGGAGCTGGCTTGCCAGCGATGGCGTCCGAAAGGACGCCGCCGTTAGAGGACCTGACGCAGGAACGCCTGCGCCCGCGGATCCTGCGGCGCCGCGAAGAACTGCTCCGGCGAAGCGTCCTCCAGCAGTTTGCCGTGATCGAAGAACAGCACCCGGTCCGCCACTTCCCGGGCGAAGCCCATTTCGTGGGTGACGCAGACCATGGTCATGCCCTCCACGGCCAGGTTCTTCATCACATCCAGCACTTCGCCGACCATTTCCGGATCGAGGGCCGACGTCGGTTCGTCGAACAGCATCACCTTAGGATCCATCGCCAGCGCCCGGGCGATCGCCACCCGCTGCTGCTGGCCGCCGGACAGGCGCGACGGGTACTCGCGGGCCTTCTGGGCGATGCCGACCTTCTCCAGCAGCGCCAGGGCCTTGGCCTCGCTTTCCTTCTGCCCGCGCTTGCGCACGATCTTCTGCGCCAGGCACAGGTTCTCCAGCACGGTCATGTGCGGGAACAGGTTGAAATGCTGGAACACCATGCCGACTTCGCGGCGGTAGGCGTTGATGTCGGTCTTGGGGTCGGCCAGTTGCAGGCCGTCGATGCTCACCGAGCCGGAGTCGAACTGCTCCAGGCCGTTGAGGCAGCGCAGGAAGGTCGACTTGCCCGAACCGGACGGGCCGATCACCACCAGCACTTCACCCTTGGCCACCCGGGTGCTGACGTTGTCCACCGCACGCACCACCTGGCCGCGGGTGTCGAAGACTTTTACCAGATCGCGGACTTCAATCACTTTGCGCGAGCCTCCGCTCGAGCCGGCTGGCGATTTTCGACAGCGGCAGGTTGATCAACAGGTACAGGCCGGCGACGCAGAACAGGATCTCGAACGGCGAGAACGAGGTGGTGATGACTTCCCGGCCGCTCTTGAGCAGCTCGGTGATGGCGATCACCGACACCAGCGAGGTGTCCTTCACCAGGCTGATGAACTGCCCGGCCAGCGGCGGCAGCACACGCTTGAACGCCTGCGGCAGCACCACATGGCGCATCGACTGGCCGGCGCTCAGGCCCAGCGAGCGGGCGGCCTCGTTTTGGCCGCGGGCGATCGACTGCACGCCGGAGCGGATGATCTCGGCCACGTAGGCGCCGGTGAACAGCGACAGCGCGGCGATCCCGGCGAATTCCCGGGACAGGTTCATCACCGTGCCGATGAAGAAGTAGAAGATGAAGATCTGCACCAGCAGCGGCGTGCCGCGCACCAGTTCGACGTAGATCGTCGAAAGGTCGCGCAGGGTCGGGTTGTTCGAGAGCCGGCACAGCCCCGTCGCCAGGCCGATCAGCAGGCCCAGCACGCCGGACACCACCGACAGCCACAACGTCGTCCACAGCCCCCACAGCAGCGGCCCTGCCGCCCAGTGCCGGGTGACGCCCACCACGTCGCCTTCGGCGACATCATCGCCCTGGGCGAATTGCAGGCTGTTCTCGTCGACGGTCAGGCGCTGCTCGTCACCGGCCTCGTTGCGCAGGGTGACCTCGGCGCTGCCGCCCTTGCGCACCAGTTCGCTGACGGTGGAGATGTCGGCGGCGCGGTGGGTTTCCTCGGCCTGATAGGCGAAGTACTGCGGCACGCGGTTCCAGCGCCACTCGTAGGACATCAGTGACGTCGCGTAGTACAGCGCACCGGCCAGGCCGATCAGCACCAGCACGGTCAGGACGTGCCAGGGCCATTGGGCTTTTTTCTGTTTCATTTAAGGGAGAATCCATATCGATCAGGGCGCTCGCTCCCTATGTGGCGAGGGAGCTTGCTCCCGCTGGGGTGCGAAGCGGCCCTGAAATCAGCCGCCGCGCAACATCGGGCAAAACAAACCAACCGGATCACGGCTGCTGCGCAGCCGAGCGGGAGCAAGCTCCCTCGCCACAATGACCGGGCTTATTCCATGTCCTTGAGCCACTCGGTGCTCTTGAACCACTTGTCATGGATGCGATCGTAGGTGCCGTCTTCGTGGATCTGGTGCAGGAAGTTGTTGATGAAGTTGATGCTGTCGTAGTCGCCCTTCTTCAGGCCGAAGGCCAGCGGCTCGTAGGTGAACGGCTTGTCGAGGAACACCAGCTTGCCGGCGCCGACCTTGTTCACCGCCACCACGTTGTACGGCGCGTCGTAGATGAAGGCGTCGGCCTTGCCGTTGACCACGTCGAGCACGGCTTCCTGCTCGTTGTCGTAGCCGTGGTACTTGGCCTTGGCGATCAGCTTCTTGGCGACGAGTTCGCCGGTGGTGCCGAGCTTGGAGGTGATGCGGTAGTCGGCGGTGTTCAGATCCTTGTAGGACTTGACGGTGCCTTCCAGCTCCTTGCGGATCAGCAGGGTCTGGCCGACCACGATGAACGGTTCGCTGAAGTTCAGGCGCAGGTTGC
>NZ_JBIVHR010000076.1:0-30666 GCF_044749305.1 Pseudomonas sp. NPDC089534
TACCAACCGAACTTGAGGCTGCAGGGTTCCCTTGCAACATAGAATCTCCCACAGGCTTTTGTGGTGTGCCTGGATTTTGCGGACACCGAGGATACCTGTGGGAGCGGGCTTGCCCGCGATGGCGGTGTGTCAGGCAACAGAGATGTCGGCTGAACTGGCCTCATCGCTTGCAGGCAAGCTCCCACAGGTTTCTGTGGTAGGCACGGAAATCTGCCATCAACTTGGATCCCCTGTGGGAGCCAGCCTGCTGGCGATGACGCCGGTCGAGGCACCGCAGGATCAGGGCGATCACAGCAGCGGGCCGATGACCTGGCGGTAGCGTTCGGGGCCTTGCGGGGTCTGGCGGGTCAGGCGGATTTCCAGGCCCGGCGGATCTTCCTTACGGTTGCCGCTCAGTTGGCGCCAGCCCTTGTCCGGATCCCACACCCGCACCTGCGCTTCGCTGACGTCCGTGAGCACCGCCACTCCCGAGGTCGGCGCCGGCAGCGGATAGCGGCTGCGGGCCGGGGCGGCGGCGCGGTACAGGGTGTCGCCCTTGAGCCACCAGCGCACCCGTTGCAGGGCGCCGGGCCGGTCGGCGGCGGTGCGGATGATGTCCAGCCGAAAGCCTTGGCTGTCGCTGCCGCGCACGGTGAGGGCGGGCGGGGCGGTGTCGGGTTCGTCGTCTTCGCCGGCGCGTTTCGGTTCGCTGAGCTCGATCCCGGCGCGCAGCTCGACGTCGCGCTGCAACTGGTTCAACGCCCGCAGCAGGCTGTCGCTCTGTTCGCCGCTGGCCTGCAGATGGCTGTCGGCGCGGGTCACGCTGTCGAGCCCGCGCCAGGCGATCAGGCTGACCACCGCCATCAGCAGGATCGCCACCATCACTTCGATCAGGGTGAAACCCTGCTGGCGGTTCATTGCACGCTGATCCGGCCGGCGGCATCGCGCAGCACGTTCAGGCGGTTGAGCCCGTCGGACAGGGTCAGTCGCAGCGGCGGGTTGATCCATTCGGCGTTGAGCACCACTTTCTGCTTCGGCTCCACCCGCACATCGAGTTTCGGGCTCTGCCAAGGGCGCGGGCGCAGCTGCGGATCCCGCTCGAAATGGTCGAACCCCTGGCCGCTGTCGCTGCGCCGGCTGAAGCGGAAACCCTTGGCGTCGCTCAGCCAGGCGATCGGCCGGCCGTCGGCGCGGGCTTCCGCTTGGGCCACCTGGAGCAACTGCGCCACGCGCTCGGCGTCCTTGCGCAGCAACTGCAGCGGGTCGGGGCGGATGCTCAGGCTGATCGCCGCGCTGGCGATGCCGATGATCACCAGCACCACCATCAGCTCGATCAGGGTGAAGCCCTGTTGCTTGAACCGGTTCATCGAATGCGCACTCCTTTGCGTCCAGCCCCGTCCCAAAAAACCATCCTGCACGGCCAACATGTAAGGCGTGTGAAATAAAACCGTGAAAATTGCCGGGTAGTCTGACGGTCGGGATTGAAAGGAGATTGAACCCATGAACTTCACTGCACGCGTTTCCCCGCCGCAGATGGCGCAGGCCCTGGCGCTGCTGGCGGCACTGGTGGGCGTGGCGACGTGGTCGTCGTTGCTGCTGACTTCCGCCGAATCGCACACCCCGGCCGCCGCCCCGCAACTGCTTGCCGCCCGCAGCGACAGCCCGGCGCTGCAATGGTTTGCCGATCGCACGGCGCCGGTGCAGATCAAGGTCAGCGGCGTGATGGCCGGCAGCCGCGGCGCGGTGGCGATCCTCAGCCTCAACGACGGGCCGCCGCAGAGCTTCCTGCAAGGCGAGCGCATCAGTGCCGGGGTGAAACTGCTGGCGGTGGAAGGCGACGCGGTGGTGATCGAGCAGGGCGGCGAGCCGCAGCGGCTGGCCGTGGACAAACTGCCGCCAGGCCCGGACCTGCCCCGGCTGACCCGTCCCTGAATACAGCCCTGTGGTGAGGGAGCTTGCTCCCGCTGGGGCGCGAAGTGGCCCCGGATGCCGAAGGCAGACTGCGGCGGCTGCCCCTCCCGAACGGGACGGTGCGCCGATTCGACAAACTCCCTCACCACAGGAGATTCATCTGCACAAGGCAGGATCAGGGTTGCGGACGGCTCAGGAGCGTCTCCAGCCGCGCCAGCGGCGGCGCCTCCCGGCTGCGGTCGAACACTTGCACGCCGACCTTCAGCAGCCGTCCGTTCTCGGCGGTGCCGATCGTTTGCTCGCAGCGCAACGGCAGCCGTCCCTGATCGCACTCCACGGCTTTGATCCCCATCGGCAACCGCCCCTCCAGCTGCAGCTCGGCCATGCGTCCCTGGGCCGCCAGCATCGCCACCGAACGGTCGCGCAGCAGGCCGCTGCTCTGGGTCATCAGCCCCGCCACGCGCACGGCGGCGGACATGGCCACGGCGATGATCGCCAGGGCCACCAGCACTTCGATCAGGGTGAAGCCGGCTTCTTTGGAGGGGGCGCGCATCGGGCTCTCGGGCGGTCGGGCAGCCCTTGACGCTAACCCCCGCGCTTGACCGCTTGAAGACCGAAACTCCCGAGGATTCACAACATCTCTGACATATCTTCTTGCAACACTGCGCGTCGAATCGAATCAAGCCAGGGAATGACGAGATGGATATCGCGCAGCGCAAACAGCCTCAACAACCGCCACGGATGCCGCGCCGGCAGCACGGCTTCACCCTGATCGAGATCATGGTCGTGGTGGTGATCCTCGGGATTCTGGCGGCGATGGTGGTGCCCAAGGTGCTGGACCGGCCGGATCAGGCACGGGCCACGGCGGCCAAGCAGGACATCGGCGGGCTGATGCAGGCCCTCAAGCTGTACCGGCTCGACCACGGCAGCTACCCGACCATGAACCAGGGCCTGAAGGTGCTGGTGGAGCGTCCCGCCGACGCCAAGAACAGCAACTGGCGCTCGTACCTGGAGCGCCTGCCCAACGACCCGTGGGGCCGCCCGTACCAGTACCTCAACCCCGGCGCCAACGGCGAGATCGACATCTTCTCCCTCGGCGCCGACGGTCAGCCGGACGGCGACGGCGTGAATGCCGACATCGGCTCCTGGCAGCTGTAGGGCCGGCCATGGACAGCCCATCGAACCAGCAGGGCATGGCGATCATCAGCGCGCTGCTGATCGCGGCGGTGGTGGCGGTGATCGCCGCCGGCATGCTCACCCGCCAGAGCGTCTCGACCCGTGCGCTGGAAGCCGAGCAGTTGCGGGTGCAGGGGCGCTGGCTCCTGAACGGCGCAATGGAACTGAGCCGCCAATTGCTGTGGGACGCCCGTCAGCGTGATCCGCTGACCCGGCTCGACCAGCCCTGGGCACAGGCGCTGAACGCCTACGGTTTCGAAGGGCGGCTGGAGGACGAGCAGGGCAAGTTCAACCTGCGCACGCTGGTGGCCAACGAGCGGGTCGATGTCGGCCAGGTCGAGGCGTTCCAGCGCCTGTGCGCCCTGATCGGCCTCAACGACGCACTGGCCCGGCGCATCACCCTGCGGGTCATCGAATCCTATCCGCGGCTGCTGAACCCGGCCTTGGCGGACAAGGCCCTGGTGAATAACGGTTTCGACAGCGGCCGCGGCACCTCGCCCGGCGCTGCACGCAAACCGCAGCCGCCGACCCTGCCGATGCTGCGCACGCTTGAAGACCTGCGCAGCGTCGAGGGCGTCGACGACGCCGTCATCCGCAAGCTGGCGCCTTACCTCACGGTGATTCCGGCCAACACTTGGGTCAACGGCAATACCGCCACCGCGCCGGTGCTGGCGGCGTATGTGCCGGGGCTGTCGCTGGAGCGGGCGCAGGCGTTGATCAATGAGCGCGACGCCGGACGCTGGTTCATCAACCGCGGCGACTTCGTCAACCGCCTGCGCCTGCCGCAGCTGGAAGTCACCAGCGTCAAGGTCGGCATCACCAGCGACTGGTTCCGCCTGCGCGGCCAGGCCCGCCGCGAGCAGCGCCGGGTCAGCGTCGAGGCGCTGCTGCACCGCAACCAGGATCGTCTGCCGCAGGTGATCTGGTCGCGGGTGGGGGTATGAAGGTGCTGCGCGTGAGCCTGCCGCCGCTGGCGCAACTGAGCCTCGAAAGCGAACTGACAGCCGTGTGGCTGGACCATCAGGGGCAGGTGCTCCGCGAGGACCGTCTTCGCCTCGGCCAGTTGCCCAAGCACCCGCCGCTGGTGTGCTTCCTGCACCCGGCGGACAGCCTGCTGGCCACGGTCGAGATGCCGCCGCTGCCGAGCGCGAAAATGTCGGCGGCCGTGCAGTGCGCGGCGCAGACCCTGATGCTCGGCGACGGTGCCGCCATGCACGTCGCCCACGGTCCGCGTGACGACGCGGGACAGGTGCCTGTCGCCTGGCTGGCGCAGCAGGATCTGCAGCACCTCGGGCAACTGCTGCGCGGCACCGGCCTGAGCCTCAAGGGCCTGTACCCGGCGGCCTACGGCTTGCCGGCCCTGCCGGGCGGGGTCGGTTGTGTGTTCGACGGGCACTTGTTGCTGCGCGACGGTCCGCAAGCGGCGCGGGTGCAGCCGCTGTTCGATGACGGTGATTGGGCCGAGCCCGGTCTGTCGTCGCACTGGATCGGCGACGACGCCCCGCAAGGCGCGCTGGCGCTGCCGTCCGACCAGCGCTGGGCCGGGCCGCTGCCGGCCTGGGGGCTGCACGGCGGCGTCCGGCAGCCAGTCGATCAGCGCGGCTGGGGACGGGCGCTGGGCTTTGGCGCACTGGCGCTGGCGGTGTGGGTGACGGGCCTCAATCTGTACGCCGCCCGCGAGGCTGCGCAGGGCCAGCAGCTCAAGGCGCAGATGATGCAACGGGTCAAGCAGGCCTTTCCCGAACTGCCGGTGATCCTCAATCCGCTGCAACAGGCCCGCCAACAATTGGCGGCCCGCCAGCAGGGGGCGGCAGACGATCCGGCGCAGGCCTTCAACCGGTTGGTGCTGCAGGCCGGCAGCGGCATGCCGTTCATGGCCGGCAGCGTGCAGCGCCTGGTGTTCAGCGACGGTGCCCTGCAACTGGGCCTGCTGGAGGACGCGCGGCGCACGGGCACCGACAAGGGCTGGCAGGACACGCTGGCCCAGGCCGGGATCAGCGTCAGCGATGAGGCGGACGGCTGGACGTTGCGCCCGGCGGGCGAAGCCGTCTCCGGCGAAAGCGAGCAAAGCGGCGACAGCGAAGGAGCGGAAGATGAATAAGGCCTCGATGGCAAGCGTTCGCGCCGCCCGACAGCGCTTCACCCGGCAACTGCACGCCCGCTGGCAGCCGTTGGCCCTGCGGGAAAAACGCATGGTGACCGGCATGGCCACGCTGCTGGCCGGGTGGCTGGTGTGGGTCGCGCTGGTTCAGCCGCCATTGAACAGGATCGCCTACTGGCAGGCCGAAACCCCGAAGCTGCGCGCCCAGGCCGAGGCCCTGGAAGTGCTGCTGCGCGACGTCGGCGCCCGGCCGGACGGGCAAGGCCTCGAACCGTCGCTGTTACAGGCATTGCAGGCCGGCGGGTTGGCCGGTCACTGCCGGTTGCAGGCTGCTCCGTCCGGAGGCTGGCAGTTGAACTTCGACGCCGCGCCGGCCGATGCGGTGCTCGACTGGCTGCTGAGCCGCCCGCAACAGTTTTCGCTGCACGTGGTCGAGGCCCGTCTGCAACGCGCAGAGGCCGCCGCGACCGATGACACCGCCGGCACTCTGTCAGGCACCGTACGCATGGATCAGGCGCTGGGCGCTAAGGAAGCTTCATGAAGGGGTCAGGTTTCAACCCGGCGCGCAAGGCGTTGCCGATGCTGTTGGTGGCGTTGGGCGCGTGCAGCAACACCGTCCCGCAGAATCAGCCGCCGTTGCTGGTGGACAGCGAGCTAGGCCGGCCCTTGGCCAACACCCAGCGCAGCGGCGACGCGGTGCTGGACCGTGAGCGGATGCAGGCCCAGGTCAGGCCTGCGCCCAAGCAATTGCACAACATCACCGAACGCGCCCGCAGCGGCGGGGCGGTGCAGGGCCCCGTCGCGGCGGCCAACCCGTTGGGCGACCAACCGGTGACCCTGAACTTCGTCGAGGCCGACATCCAGGCCGTGGTGCGGGCGCTGTCCCGTTCCACCGGCCAGCAGTTCCTGGTCGATCCGCGGGTCAAGGGCAACCTCACGCTGGTCTCCGAAGGCCAGGTGCCGGCCCGTCAGGCCTACGAGATGCTGCTGGCGGCGCTGCGCATGCAGGGCTTCAGCGTGGTGGACGTCGGCGGCGTCGCCCAGGTGGTGCCGGAGGCCGACGCCAAGCTGCTCGGCGGGCCGATCTACAGCGCCGACAGACCGGCCGGCAACGGCATGCTCACCCGCACGTTCCGCCTGCAGTACGAGAACGCGGTGAACCTGATCCCGGTGCTGCGCCCGATCGTGTCGCCGAACAACCCGATCAACGCCTATCCCGGCAACAACACGGTGGTGGTCACCGACTACGCCGAGAACCTCAACCGCGTGGCGCAGCTGATTGCCGGCATCGACACCCCGAGCGCCATCGACACCGACGTGGTGCAGATCCAGAACGGTATCGCCGCCGACATCGCGCCCATGGTCGCCGACCTGCTGGACGCGCCGGGCAACGACCCGACCCAGAAAATCGCGGTGATCGGCGACCCGCGCTCCAACACCATCATCATCCGCGCCGGCAGCCCCGAACGCACGGAACTGGCGCGCAACCTGATCTACAAGCTCGACAACGCCCAGAGCAACCCGAGCAACCTGCACGTGGTGTACCTGCGCAACGCCCAGGCCGGCAAGCTCGCCCAGGCCCTGCGCGGCCTGCTCACGGGCGAGAGCGACAGCGGCACCGGCGACGGCGCCCGCTCGGTGCTCAGCGCCATGGGCAGCACGGCCAACGGCGGCGGGCAGAACGGCCAGAACGGTACGCAGACCTCCACCGGCAGCACCACCACCGGCACGGGTTCCGGCAACGGCGGCAGCTATGCCCAGGGCAGCAGCGCCGGCAGCGGCACCGCCGGCGGCCAGGCCAGCGAACAGAACGTCGCCTTCAGCGCCGGCGGCGTGACCATCCAGGCCGACGCCACCACCAACACCTTGCTGATCTCCGCGCCGGAGCCGCTGTACCGCAACCTGCGCGAAGTCATCGACCTGCTCGACCAGCGCCGCGCCCAAGTGGTGATCGAAAGCCTGATCGTCGAGGTCGGCGAGGACGACGCCAGCGAATTCGGCGTGCAGTGGCAGAGCGGCAACCTCGGCGGCAAGGGCGTGATCGGCGGCGCCAACCTCGGCGGCTCCGGGCTCAAGCTCAACGGCAAGACCAGCCTCGACGTGCTGCCCCAGGGGCTGAACGTGGGCTACGTCAACGGCACCGTGGACATTCCCGGCATCGGCAAGATCCTCGACCTCAAGGTGCTGGCCCGGGCGCTCAAGAGCAAGGGCGGCACCAACGTGCTGTCCACGCCGAACCTGCTGACCCTGGACAACGAGGCGGCGAGCATCTTCGTCGGCCAGACCATTCCCTTCGTCAGCGGCAGCTACGTCACCGGCGGCGGGGGCAACAGCAACAACCCGTTCCAGACCGTGACCCGCGAAGAGGTGGGCCTGAAGCTCAACGTGCGGCCGCAGATCTCCGAGGGCGGCACGGTCAAGCTCGACATCTACCAGGAGGTCAGCAGCATCGACGAACGCGCTTCGGCGGCTGCCACCTCGGCGGGGATCGTCACCAGCAAGCGCGCCATCGACACCAGTATCCTGCTCGACGACGGCCAGATCATGGTGCTCGGCGGCCTGCTGCAGGACGGCTACAGCCAGAGCAACGAAGCGGTGCCGTGGCTGGGCAGCCTGCCGGGGATCGGCGCGCTGTTTCGCAACGAACGCCGTTCGATCAACAAAACCAACCTGATGGTGTTCCTGCGCCCGTACATCATCCGCGACAGCGCGGCGGGGCGCAGCATCACCCTCAACCGCTACGACTTCATGCGCCGCGCCCAGGGCGGCCTGCAGCCGGAGCGCAGCTGGGCGATGCCGGACATGCAGGCGCCGCAGCTGCCCAACGCCGCCCAGGGCGTGCCGGCGGTGGCGCCGGCCTCCGGGCCGCGGGCGACGATCAAGGCCGTTCCGCTGCAAGGGAGCCCCCGGTCATGAACCGGATGAGGGATGGAGGGGGGCTGCGCAGCAGCCCCCGGCATCGCATTTCAGACATCAGCAACCGGCGGGCGCTGCGCACCCGAGCGGGAGCAAGCTCCCTCGCCACAGGGGGTTCGTAAAATGGAGGAGAGGGTTAGATGAGCGCATTGCCCTACGCCTGGGCCAAGGCCCAGCGCATCCTGCTGCGCGACGGCGTGCTGAGCGTGTGCCCGTCGACGCCGGGCTGGTCGATCAGCGAGGTGCGCCGCCAGTTCGGCGCCGCGCGGCTTGAGCGGGTACGCGACGACGAGCTCGACGGCCTGCTCGCCAGCGCCTACGCCGACACCGGCAGCGCGGCGGCGGTGGTCGGCGCGGCGGAAAGCGAAGTCGACCTCGACCGCCTGATGCAGGACATCCCCGAGATCACCGACCTGCTCGACACCCAGGACGGCGCGCCGGTGATCCGCATGATCAACGCCTTGCTCACCCAGGCGGCGCGGGACGAGGCCAGCGACATCCACATCGAACCGTTCGAGACCCATTCGGTGGTGCGCTACCGGGTCGACGGCACCCTGCGCGACGTGGTCTCGCCGCGCAAGGCCCTGCACGGCGCGCTGGTGTCGCGGATCAAGATCATGGCCCAGCTCGACATCGCCGAGAAACGCCTGCCCCAGGACGGCCGCATCACCCTGCGCGTGGCCGGGCGGCCCATCGACATCCGGGTGTCCACCGTGCCCACCGGCCACGGCGAGCGGGTGGTGATGCGCCTGCTCGACAAGCAGGCCGGCCGCCTGCACCTGGAGACCCTGGGCATGGACGCCCAGGTGCTGGCCAGGCTCGACGGCCTGATCCGCCAGCCCCACGGCATCGTGCTGGTCACCGGACCCACCGGCAGCGGCAAGACCACCAGCCTGTACGCCGCGCTGGCCCGGCTGGACGCCAGCACCAGCAACATCCTCACCGTGGAGGATCCGGTGGAGTACGACCTGCCGGGCATCAGCCAGATCCAGGTCAACGCCAAGATCGACATGACCTTCGCCCTGGCGCTGCGGGCGATCCTGCGGCAAGACCCGGACATCATCATGATCGGCGAGATCCGCGACCTGGAGACCGCGCAGATCGCCGTGCAGGCTTCGCTGACCGGACACCTGGTGCTCGCGACCCTGCACACCAACGACGCGGTGTCGGCGGTCAACCGCCTGATCGACATGGGCGTGGAGCCGTTCCTGCTGGCCTCGTCGATGCTCGGCGTGCTCGCCCAGCGGCTGGTGCGGCGCCTGTGCGGCCACTGCAAGCAGCCGGATCCGGCCGCACCCGGCACCTGGCGCCCGGTGGGCTGCGCGGCGTGCAACCATACCGGCTACAGCGGCCGCACCGGCATCCATGAACTGTTCTGCATCGACGACGACATCCGCACCTTGATCCACCAAGGGGCAGGGGAGCAGGCCTTGCGCGCCGCCGCGCAGAAGGCCGGGATGCTCAGCCTGCGCGAGGACGGCGAGCGCTGGATCCGCAGCGGCGCCACCGCGCCCGAGGAAATCCTGCGCGTGACACGGGACGCCTGATGAACCGCTACCGCTTTGAGGCCGCCGACGCCGGCGGCAAGATCGAAACCGGGCACCTGGAGGCCGACAGCCAGAGCGCCGCGTTCGGCCTGCTGCGCAGCCGGGGCCTGACCGCGCTGTCGGTGCAGAAGGAAAACAGCGCCGCCGGCCAGGGCGCCGGCGGCCTGTTCAGCCCGAAGCTGTCGGACAACGACCTGGCCTGGGCCACCCGGCAACTGGCGAGCCTGCTCGGCGCCAGCCTGCCGCTGGAAGCCGCGCTGAGCGCCACGGTGGAGCAGGCCGAGAAAAAACACATCGCCCACACCCTCGGCGCCGTGCGCGCCGACGTGCGCAGCGGCATGCGCCTGGCCGAGGCGCTGGCGGCCCGGCCCCGGGACTTTCCGGAGATCTACCGGGCGCTGATCGCGGCGGGGGAGGAGTCCGGCGACCTGGCCCAGGTCATGGAGCGCCTGGCCGACTACATCGAGGAGCGCAACAACCTGCGCGGCAAGATCCTCACCGCGTTCATCTATCCGGGCGTGGTCGGGCTGGTGTCGATCGGCATCGTGATCTTCCTGCTCAGCTATGTGGTGCCGCAGGTGGTCAGCGCGTTTTCCCAGGCCCGCCAGGACCTGCCGGGGCTGACGTTGGCGATGCTCACCGCCAGCGACTTCATCCGCGCCTGGGGCTGGCTGTGCGCGGGGCTGCTGGGCGGTGCCTTCTGGAGCTGGCGCCTGTACCTGCGCAACCCGGCGGCGCGGCTGAGCTGGCACCACCGGGTGTTGCGGCTGCCGTTGTTCGGGCGTTTCGTGCTGGGGCTGAACACCGCTCGGTTCGCCTCGACCCTGGCGATCCTCGGCGGGGCCGGGGTGCCGTTGCTGCGGGCGCTGGACGCCGCTCGCCAGACCCTGTCCAACGAGCGCCTGAGCCTGAGCGTCAACGAGGCCACCGCCAAGGTGCGCGAGGGCGCCAACCTGGCGGCGGCGCTGAAGGCGGAAAACGTGTTCCCGCCGGTGCTGATCCACCTGATCGCCAGCGGCGAGAAGACCGGCGCGCTGCCGCCGATGCTCGAACGGGCGGCGCAGACCCTGTCCAGCGACATCGAACGCCGGGCCATGGGCATGACCGCGCTGCTGGAGCCGCTGATGATCGTGGTGATGGGCGGGGTGGTGCTGGTGATCGTCATGGCGGTGCTGTTGCCGATCATCGAGATCAACCAGTTGGTGCAATAGCGACCCGTCAACCGGATTGTTGCTGGCTGCACCGATCCCTGTGGGAGCCAGCCTGCTGGCGATGGCGTCAGCCGGAGCGCCGCCGGACAGGATCAAGGCCGTATTTCCCAAGAAGGATGCTGCAAGTCTTTCGGCCTGCGGCGGCTTCACCGGCGCCATCGCCAGCAGGCTGGCTCCCACAGGGATCGGGGGAAGGCCGGTTCCTTGAAATTTTTTTCACCGCCCGAACCATCACCCGAGTCCCGCCCCGGCCATCCTCGGGTTCTCCTTTCTGTCATCTGCAACGGCCGTTCAACGGCTGCGGCCGATCTTGCGCAAAACCCCGTCCCAGACACCCGAAACGGCCCTGCGAACACCCGAGGAAAAACCGCCGGAAAGCGTCTGCGGCTCCCGAGGTTTTTTCCTTTATCTGTCACCGGAACCTGCGAATTTCTCCCTGCGACTTAACCACGGGCCACGGCAGCGCCGGTCGGCGGTGAGTCCTCCCAGCGTCATGCAAGTCACCTGAAAACCTGTGTACCCAACCTACGTTGAAAAGGAGATTCTTCATGTTCAAGCGCACTCTGATCGCCGCCTCACTGACTGTCGCCGCCCTGGCTTCCGCCCAGGCCATGGCCGTAACCGGTGGTGGCGCCTCACTGCCTGCCGCTCTGTACAAAGGCTCTGCCAACAGCATCCTGCCCGCCAACTTCAGCTATGCCGTGACCGGCAGCGGCGTGGGCAAAAGCGCTTTCCTGACCAACACCGCCTCGCAGTTCGGCACCACCGGCACCGTGCACTTCGCCGGCAGCGACTCGATCCTCAGCGCCACTGAAATCAGCACCTACAACACCAACTTCGGTGCTTCGTACGGCCCGCTGATCCAACTGCCTTCCGTGGCCACTTCGGTTGCCATCCCGTACAAGAAGGCCGGCCAGACCGCCCTCAACCTGACCAGCGCCCAACTGTGCGACGCACTGTCCGGCACCGCCACCACCTGGGGCACCCTGCTGGGCACCGCCGACACCACCCCGATCCGCGTCGTTTACCGCAACGTCTCCAGCGGCACCACCGAGATCCTCAGCCGTCACCTGAACTCGATCTGCCCGACCAAGTTCGCGGTCAACTCGACCTTCACCAACGCCCGTCTGCCAGCCGGTTCGACCCTGCCTTCGAACTGGGTGGGCGTGGCCAACACCGCTGACGTCGCCACCGCCGTCAACGCCGTGGACGGCTCCATCGGCTACGTCGGCCCGGACGGCGTGAACGCCGCCAGCAACGCTGTCGTCGCCCGCGTCAACGGCGTGCAGCCGACCACCGCCAACGTCTCGCTGGCCCTGGGTTCGGCCGCACTGCCGACCACGCCTTCGAACCCTGCCCAGTGGGTGCCGGTCGTGCCTAACCCATCGAGCGGCTACCCGATCGTGGCCTACACCAACTTCATCTTCGGCCAGTGCTACAAGGACGCTTCCGTGGCCAACGATGTGCGCAGCTTCCTGACCACCCACTACAGCAACCCAGGCAACAACGCCGCCACCGTGGCCCACAGCTTCACCCCGGTTCCGACCAACTGGAAAGCCGCTGTGACCGCCAACTTCATCACCAACACCTCCGGCAACAACCTGGACATCAACAACGCCAGCGTCTGCAACAGCGTAGGCCGTCCTCTGTAAGCGCAGCACCCGCCGCAAGAAATGGCGGCAGCCTTCGGGCTGCCGCCGTTTTTTTTGGCCGGCGTACTCCTCGTTCATGAAGATTGTGTGACATCCGTTCGGTCGCGGCCTGCGCCAACCGCCTAGGTGGTAACGGCAGGGGCGTGTGACCTGCGGTTTCTCGTGCCAGACAAATGCGCCAGACAAAAAAAGGATTTCGCAGTGATGCCCGCTCGCCCGTCCCGTCGCCGTAACGTTGCCCCGTCCCGCCCGCATGCCGCTGCGCAGCCGAGCCTGTGGTTGCTCAAACCGTTGGCGCACGCGGTCGCGCTGTGCCTGGTGGCGGGCAGCGCCGAGGCGGCGACCGCGTTCAGCTCCGGCTGGTTCGCGGCCAAGGGCGCGGCGCAGCAGAACGCCGCCGCACGGGGCACCGTCGGCGGACCGCCGGGGATGACGCCGCCGCTGGCCCAGCAGCAGCGGGCCAACCAGCAGTTGCAGCGTTCGTTGCAGACGCTGAACAACACCGTCGCCGCGATTGCCGCACAGCAGGCCGCCCAGGCCGCCGGGCGCGCCGCGGCGCTGGGCTCGGTGCAGTGGGTGCCGGACGGGCTCGGCGAGGGCGGGCTGAAGGTCGACAACAGCCTGGCCCAGGGTTGGCAGAACGCCAAAGGCCCGCAGCAGTCCCAGGCCGACGGCAAGACCACGGTGAAGATCGAGCAGACCGCCGACAAGGCGATCCTCAATTGGGAAACCTTCAACGTCGGCCGCAACACCACGGTCGAGTTCGCCCAGCAGGCGGACTGGGCGGTGCTCAACCGGGTGAACGATCCGGCGGCGCGGCCGAGCCAGATCCAGGGCGCGATCAAGGGCGACGGCACGGTGATGCTGATCAACCGCAACGGTGTCGTCTTCAGCGGCTCAAGCCAGGTCAACGTGCGCAACCTGGTGACCGCCGCCGCGACGATCAGCGACAGCCAGTTCCGCGACCGTGGCCTGTACGTCGACAGCAGCGGCAGCCAGGCGACCTTCACCGACGCCGCCGGCAAGGTGTTGGTGGAGCGGGGCGCGTCCATCGAGACCCACCAGCCTGCGACCTCCACCGCCGCCGGCGGCTATGTGCTGCTGCTCGGCAACGAAGTGCAGAACGACGGCCGCATCGCCACCGCCAAGGGCCAGACCGTGCTCGGCGCCGGCGACCGCTTTTACATCCGCAAGGGCGCGGGCACCGAAGGCAACGTGTTCTCCACCACGTTCGGCAACGAAGTCACGCCGGGCTTCAAGGCCGGCGCCAGCGCCGGCAAGGTCAGCAACAACGGCCTGATCCAGGCGGTCACCGGCGACATCACCCTGACCGGCCACGAGGTGGTGCAGAACGGCGTGGCGCTGTCCAGCACCTCGGTGGCCACCCGTGGCACGGTTCACCTGCTCAACCCGGCGGGCGACGCCACCGGCAGCGTCACCCTCGGCCAGGGCAGCGCCACGGCGATCCTGCTCGACGGCGGCGACCTCACCGCGCTGGACAGCCAGCACCAGGCCGCTCTGACCGGGGTCAACGCCAACAACCGGATCCGCAGCGACCAGTCGCGCATCGACATCCAGAGCGGCGGCAGCGTCGAGTTCCAGAGCGGCTCGATCACCCTCGCCACCGGCGGCCAGGTCGCGGTGGCGGCCCAGCGCCGCAGCGTGGTGCGCGACGGTGCGCTGATCGACGTGTCCGGCGCCGTCGGCGTGAAGGTGGCGATGGCGTCCAACAGCATCAAGATCAACGTCCAGGGCAACGAGCAGCGCGATGCGTCGGTCAACCGCGAGAAAGGCGCGCTCAGCAGCAACGACGTGTGGGTCGATGTGCGTGAGCTGGTGTACGTGCCCGCCGGCACCCACGGCTACGCCACCGACCGCTGGTACACCGCCGGCGGCCTGCTGGAGGTCGGCGGCTACCTCGGTACCCGCGTCCACGGCATCGGCGAATGGATGGCCCAGGGCGGCACCGTGAGCTTCGCCGGCAACGACGTGGTCACCGAGCGGGGCTCACTGATCAACCTGTCCGGCGGCACCTTGGACGTGCAGAGCGGCGAGATCCGCCAGAGCTGGCTGCGCGGCGCGGACGGGCGCCTGTACGAGGTCTCGCGGGCGCCGGGGGATCTGCTCTACACCGGGCTGTACAAGGGCTATGAAGACCACAGCGAACGCTGGGGGCAGACCCGCGTTTACTACAACCCGCTGATCGCGCCGAACAAACGTTTCGAATCGGGCTACACCGTGGGCCGCGACGCCGGGCAACTGGTGATCGGCACCCGCAGCGCAGCGCTGGGCGGCCAACTGCTCGGCGAAACCTTCCAGGGCGAGCGCCAGACCCAGGCCCCGCGCGCGGCGCTGGACGGCTACGAGCAGAGCCAGACCGCACTGGCCCGGCGCGCGCAACTGATCGTCGGCAGCTACGACCCGGCCTACGTGGCGGCGGCCGGCGGCCTGCTGTACGGCCTCAATCCGTTGATGGACCGGGTGCAGATCGGCAGCGGCGGCTCCGGCGCCACGACGGATCTGGCCGGCGCCGTGCCCGCCGAGCGCAGCGGCTCGCTGACGCTGGACGCCGACACCCTCAACGGCTGGCGGCTGGGTGCGCTGAAGGTCGCGGCCAAGGAACGGATCGACATCAACCGCGCGCTGACCGTCGACGCCGGCGGCGACATCACCCTGTACGGGCCGCAGGTGCAGGTCGGCGCGGACCTCACCGCCCGGGGCGGCAGCCTGAACCTGGGCAACGTGCTCAACCAACTCAACACCGACAAGCGTGCGGACACCCGCATCGCCGCGCCGGCCGGCCAGCCCACGGTGGTGGACATCGCCCAGGGCGTGCGCCTGGACACCCGTGGTCTGTGGAGCAACCTGCGCAGCGACCCCGAGGACTCCGCCAGCCTGGCGTACCTCAACGGCGGTTCGGTGTCGATCCGCAGCAGCGGCGACATCCGGGTCGCCGCCGGCAGCCTGCTGGACGTGTCGTCCGGCGGCGCGGTGCTGGCCAACGGCAAGACCCGGGGCGGCAAGGGCGGCGACGTGACGCTGGAGTCCAGCGCCATTTCCGCCCCCGGCGATTCCCGGCTGATTTTCGACGGCGACGTGCGCGGCTACGGCGTCACCGGCGGCGGCAGCCTGACGGTGCAGGCCGGCAAGATCACGGTCGGCCAGAACGCCGGAGCGCCGGCGGCCGACACCCTGCACCTGACGCCGGCGCTGTTCGGCAAAGGCTTCTCCGCCTACAGCCTGATCGGCCTGAACGGGCTGACGGTCGCCGAAGGCACCGCCCTCGATGTGACGATGCCGGTCTATCGGTTCGCCGATGCGGCGGCCGACCGGCCCAGCGGCGTCGACCCCGACACGGCGATGCAGGTATGGACGCCGACGCTGTTCCAGGAAAGCCCGACCCAGGGCCGCCTGACCCAGCGCGCCGGGGCCAGCCTGTCGCTCCAGGCCGGGGCCAGCCTGCGCAGCCTGATCGACCCGGCCAACAGCCCGCTGGTGCTGGGGCAGGGCTCGCGGATCAGCGTCGATCCGGGTCAGCGCATCAGCCTGCGCGGGCCGGGGCAGATCACAATCGACGGTGAGCTCAACGCCTGGGGCGGCACCCTCGATATCCGTCAGCAGCAGTTCGCGGCCATCGACCCTGCGACGTCCGACCAGACCGCCGACCCGAACGCCCATCAGCGTTCGATCCTCATCGGTGAGCACGCCGTGCTCGACGTGGCGGGCCGGGCCGACACGGCGGTGGACGCCCTCGGGCGGGTCTACGGGCAGGTCGGGCGCGGCGGCAGCATCATCGTCGGCGGCGAGATCGACGCGAAGAAGGCCACGGCCACGTCCGCCGACGCCTTCGTGATCGTGCGCGAGGGGGCACGGCTGGAGGCCTCCGGCACCGAGGCCACGCTGGACATCGCCGGGCAGGGCCCGACCCGGATCGCCAGCGACGGCGGGCGCATCGCGTTGAGTGCCTACAACGGCCTGTCCATCGAGGGCCGCCTGCACGCGGCGGCCGGTGGCGCCGGGGCGGCGGGCGGGCAACTGGAAGTGGTGCTGGACTCGCCGCTGTACCAGGACAGCGCCGGCAACGAAGTGCGCAAGCCACGGGAAATGGTCATCGGCCAGACCGCGCAGCCGACCGACGCTTCGGCGCCGTTGCGCTACGGCCAGGCGCGGCTTAGCGCCGAGCGTCTGATGGCGGGCGGCTTCGACAGCCTCAGCCTGATGAGCAACGGCTTCCTGTCGTTCGACGGCGATGTCGACCTGCGCATGGGCCAGAGCCTGAGCCTGTATGCCGGCGTGCTGTCGCTGAGCGAGCAGGGCAAGGACACCGCGCAGGTCAACCTGGCGGCGCCGTACCTGCGCCTGTCGGGGATGGGCCAGTACTTCACCAACGTCGGCGTCATCCGGCCGCTGATCCAGAACACCGCCTCCTCGCAGTTGCCGGTGTCGCTGTCGGCGGCCCGCTTTCGCGCCAGCGCCGATCTGCTGGACGTGGCCAACAGCCTGTCGTTCGGCGCCAGCGGTTCGATCCTGCAGCACGGCGCGCCGGCGGCGGCCGCCGGTCGCCGGGGCTTCGACCAGGTCGCGCTGGACAGCCGCGGCGACCTGCGTTTCCTCGCGCCGACCGACAGCAAGACCAAGACCCAGTTGTGGACACCGGGCGACCTGAACCTCGGCGCGGCGCAGGTCTACCCGGCCAGCGGCGTGACGGCGGACGTGCGCGTCGGCTTCCAGCGCGCCGGCGCCGATGCCGGGCCTGGCCGGACGCTGCGCATCAGCGGCAAGGGTGCGGCGCCGCAGGCCTTGCCCTATTCGGTGTTCGGCCAGCTGAACCTGTTCGCCGGGCACATCGAGCAGGGCGGCGTCCTGCGGGCGCCGTTGGGGATGATCACCCTGGGCGACGACCTGCTGACCCAGACCCGGGAAGTGCGCCTGCTGCCCGGCAGCGTGACGTCGGTCAGCGGCGCCGGGCTGGTGATGCCGTACGGCGGCACCACCGACGGGATCGACTACCGCTACAACGGCAAGCCGGTGCTGCTCAACGGCATCAGCGGCGACACGGCCGGGGTGACGCTGCGCTCGCAGTACGTCGATGTGCAGAACGGCGCGCTGATCGACCTGTCCGGCGGCGGCGACCTGCGCGGCGCCGGTTTCGTCTCCGGGCGCGGCGGCTCCACCGATGCGCGGTTCAACCCGTTGGTGCGCAACGCCGCCGACGGCACCTTCAGCCTGCCGGGGCTGGCGAGCAACCCGGTGTACGCGATCGTGCCGGGCAACCAGAGCACCTACGCGCCGATGCTCGCCGAGGCGGGCGCGGCGGACCCTCGGATCGGCCAGCAGATCACGATCGGCGCCGGCGTGCCGGGGTTGGCGGCGGGCACCTACACCTTGCTGCCGTCGACCTTTGCCCTGTTGCCCGGCGCATTCCGGGTCGAGGTCAACGGGCAGGCCACGGCGGGCGCGGTGAGCGGCGCGCTGGCGATGCGCAACGGTTCGTGGACGGCGCCCGGCCTGATGTCGGTGGCCAACACCGGGCTGCGCGACAGCGTCGCCCGTCAGGTGTTCCTGACCCCGGCGGACGTGGTGCGCCGTTACTCGCAGTACAACGAAACCGGCTTTGCCGAGTTCATCCGCAGCGACGCCGCCCGGCGCGGCGTGCCCCATGCGTTGGCGCCGGCCGATGCCCGGTCGCTCAACCTGTTCCTCACCGACGGCGGGCGCCACGACATCGCCCTGGACTTCAACGGCCGGGTGCTGTTCGCCGCGGCCCCGGGCGGCATGGCCGGCTCGGCGGTGGTGCGCGGCAGCAGCGCGGCGGACATCGAGATCCTCGGCGCCGGGCGCTCGCGCAGCGACGGCTTCAGCGGGGTTTCGCTGTATGCCGACACCCTCAACCGGCTCGGCGCCGGGCGCCTGGCCATCGGCGCGACGCCCACGGTGGACTACGTGACGGCGGGCAACATCGTCGATTTCAAGGGCAACACCCGCAGCGTCACCCTGCGCGAAGGCGCGATGCTCTCGGCGCCGGAGGTCATGCTGTGGAGCAACTCGGGCAGCGGCGCGATCACGGTCGAGGCGGGGGCCGGCATCAACACCCTGAGCCAGGGCGGCGTGCCTTACGACTCCACCCAAGGCTTTGTCTACCAGCCGGGGGCCGCGAGCCTGCTGGTGGTGTCCAACGGCTGGAACAACGTGCTGGCGCCGGCGCTGGGCAACGGCAGCACGTCCTCCGGCAGCATCCGCATCGGCACCTGCGCCACGGCGGCCTGTGCCGAACCGGCGCTGCTGTATTCCCAAGGCAGCATCACCGCCGCCACCGACAAGCAATTCGAACTGGGCGAGGCGGTGCGCTTCGGCACCCGGCAGCTGTCGCTGGCGGTGGGCGCGGTGAACGCCGGCAGCGCCGAGGCGCTCGCCCAGGCCGGCGCCAAGGTGCCGACCGGCCTGACCCTGAACCAGCCGGTGCTCGACCGCCTGTTGCGCGGCGACACGCAATTCGGTGCGCCGGCCCTGGAAACCCTGAACCTGACCACCCGCGACGCGTTCAACTTCTACGGCAGCGTCACCCTCGACACGCTCGACCCCGTGACCGGCCAGAGCAAGCTCAAGAACTTTATGCTGTCCACGCCGGCGGTCTACGGCCTGGGCGAGGCGGGCGATGTCGCGACCCTGCGCACCGCCAACCTGATCTGGAACGGCGCCACCCAGGCGCCCGGCGCGGTGGTCGCCGGCGGCGCGGGCACCGGCCGCGGCACCCTGGACATTCAGGCGCAGCGCATCGAATTCGGCTACGGCGCCTATGCGCAGCCGAGCGGCCAGGCGCAGAACGACCGGCTGGCGCTGGGCTTCGCCAACGTCAACCTCAGCGCCAGCGAGCGCATCACCGCCAACCACAAGGGCAGCCTGTCGGTGTACCAGGCCCAGGGCGCTTACGATCCGGTCAAGGGCTACGCCTACAGCGGCGGCAACCTGAACCTGCGCACGCCGCTGCTGACCGGCGAGGCGGCATCGGTCAACCGGCTCAGGGCCGGCGAACGCCTCACCCTCGGCGGCGGCGGTGGCTCTTCGCGGGCCGATGCACTGGGCGCGGAGCTGACCCTGGATGCCCGCGACGTGCTGCTCGACAGCCGCATCGCCCTGGCCAGCGGCAAGCTGACGGTCAAGGCCGAACGGGACCTGACCCTGGCCGCCGGCGCGCTGCTGGACGTGGCCGGGCGCACGCTGCCGTTCAACGACGTGAACAAGTACAGCTGGGGTGGCGACGTGGTGCTGCACAGCGCCAACGGCTCGATCCGCCAGGCGTCCGGCTCGCGCATCGACCTGTCGGCGCAGAACAACCAGGCCGGCACCCTCAGCGCGGTCGCCCTGGGGGCGGGCGCGGGGATGGTCGATCTGCAAGGGCAGATCCTCGGCGCCGCCAGCGGGCGTTACGATGCCGGCGGCACGTGGGTGCCGTACAAGGCCGCCGGGGTGGACATCCGCGCCCAGCGCCTGGGCGGTGACCTCAACGAGCAGTTCGCCGCGCTCAACGGGCGCCTGAACGCCGGGCAGGTGTTCGGCAGCCGCAGCTTCCAGCTCAAGCAGGGGAGCCTGGTGATCGGTGACGGGCTCAAGGCCGGCGAGGTCAACGTGTCGGTGGACAACGGCAGCCTGACGGTCGCCGGGCTGATCGACGCCAGCGGCGAGCGGGTCGGCAGCATTCGCCTGGCGGGCAAGCAGGGCCTGACCCTGGCCGGCAACGGGATGCTTGACGCCCATGGCCGGGTGCTGCGGGTGGACAGCTACGGCCAGATCATCGACGCGCCGAACCGGGCGACGGTCGAACTCAACGCCGGCGACGGGCAACTGACCCTGGCTTCGGTCGCACGGATCGACCTGCGCCACGGCACCGACGCCGTGACCGGCACCTTGCCGGGCCAGCATGACGGCCGGTTGCGCGGCACCCTGGAGCTGTACGCGCCGCGCCTGGGCGCCAACGACATCGCCATCGACGCCCGCGGTGCGCTGGACATCCAGGGCGCGCGTTCCATCGGGCTCAACGCCGTGCGGCGCTACACCGATGCCGCCGACGGCAGCGACCCGGCGGCCAGCGGCCGTCCTTACCAGGTGATCGATCAGGCCTACCTGAACCGGATCCACGGCGACAGCAGCGCGTTCATCGATGCCGCGCTGGCCAACGGCGACCTGCTGCAACGCAAGCTCGCGGGCCTGCGCAGCCGCGCCTACAGCGATGCGTTGCACCTGCGCCCCGGCGTCGAGATCGCCAGCAAGACCGCCGACGGCGATCTGGTGGTGCAGGGCGACATCGACCTGTCGGGCTACCGCTACGCCAGCCTCAATCCGCACACGCAGAAGACCTCGGTGTACGGCTCCGGCGAGGCGGGCAGCCTGGCGATCCGTGCCGGCGGCAACCTCGACGTGTACGGCAGCCTCAACGACGGCTTTGCGCCGCCGCCGGAAACCGTGGACGACGCCGGCTGGAAACTGCTGCCGGGCATCCAGCCGTTCGGCGGCGACCTGATCGTGCCCGGCGCCGGCGTGACCCTGGCCGAAGGCACACGGTTCCCGGCGGGCGCCACCCTGAACTACGACGTGCCGCTGCAGGCCGCGACCCTGGCCGCCGGCACGCTGCTGCCGACCCAGGGCACCCTGGCGGCGCCGTACACCTTCGCCGCCGGCACGGTGCTGGCCGGCGCGGTGCACGACGGCTCGGGCAACCTGCTGTACGCCGCCGGCACCTTGCTGGGCGACAGCGTGACCGTGCCGGCCGGCAGTCGCCTGGGCGCCGGCATCCGCCTCAACGGCAACACGGCGCTGCTGGGCCTGACCTGGCCCAAGGGCGTGCCGTTGCCGGGCAGCGTCGAAGGCGATGCCCAGACCGTCAAGGGCGTGCGCCTGAGTGGGTCGCTGGCGTTGCTGCGCGGCTCGCTGATCCCGTCCATGACCGATGTGGCGTTGGCCGACGGCACGGCGTTCATCGAACTGCGGCCGTTGAGCGGCACTACGCAAGGCCGCAACTGGGCGGTGGCCAGCCTGCTGCCGTCGGGCAGCGCGTCATGGTCGATGCGGGTGGTGGCCGGCGCCGACCTCGGCGCCGCCGACACCCGTGCGGTCAAGCCGATGGCCAGCGACGGGCACCTGCGCCTGGCCGACACCCATTACGGGATGAAAGTCACCGAGAAACCGCCGACGCTGGTGTGGGGCGACGGCAACCTGGGCGGCTTCACGCCGGGGGATCCGGTGCCCGACGAGCTCAAGGACTGGTGCGACTGGGCACCCAACTCCTGCGTGCCGGCGCCGCGCTGGCGCTGGGCGCCGGGCAACTGGATGGGCATGCCGGACAACGCGCCGATGACCGACGACGAAGTGCTGGCCTGGTGCGGCGCGTTCCCGGAGCTGTGCGTGGAAAACAAGCCGGGCGTCACCGTGAAGACCCGCACCCAGATGTTCAGCGTGCTGCGCACCGGCACCGGCGACCTGGACGTGCTGGCGGCCGGCGACCTGAGCATGGCGTCGCCGTTCGGCGTGTACACCGCCGGCACCCAGTCGGCCGACGTCGATCCGCGCTTCAACCAGCCGCGCGGGCGCCTGTCGGACAACGGCTCGGTGCTGGGCAGCGCCGACGGCGACTACGAGAAGTGGGTCGACGGCGGCCGCGACAGCCTGTACCAGGCCTGGTACCCGCAATTGGGCGGCAACCTGACGGTCGGCGCAGGCGGTTCGGTGTCCGGCGACGTGCTCGGGCGCCGCGGCCTTTCGCAGAACATCGAAACCCGCGAGCAGGTGCCGAGCGTGGCCGTCGGCAACTGGCTGTGGCGCCAGGGCACCGGCAACGCGGACGTGCCGACCGCGTGGTGGATCAACTTCGGCAGCTACGCGACCCAGCCGTTGCCGGACCAGAGCGTCGACACCGGCGCCTATCTGGTCGGCTTCACCGGCTTCGGCACCCTGGGCGGCGGCAACATCAGCCTGCGCGCCGGCGCCGACGGCGGGCAGCTCAAGGCCATGGGCGGCAGCGGCAACACCAACCTGTACCCGCGGGGCCAAGGGCTGGTGGTGGCGGTGGGCAGCACCGGGCGGGTGGGCAGCGACGGCCGTCTGCAATTGACCGGCGGCGGCGACATGGACATCCGCATCGGTGGCGCGCTCAACCCGTCGCTGGCCGCACGGGCAGGGCAGAGCGGCACCGCCGCCCCGCAGCATGACCTGCAAGGCGCGCTGATCAACCTGCGCGGCGCCGCGCAACTGAGCGGCGGCGCGGTGGGCGGGATCAACCTGCAGTACGGTTCCGCGCCGTTCCAGCAGGACCCGCGCGAGACCCGTCCGTTCGACCTGTTCACCTCGACCCTGGGCAGCGCCTCCGGCGGCCTGGTGCTGATCCCCGGCGACTCCGGCATGCGCATCAACACCCGCGGCGACCTGGTGCTCGGCGGCGCGGCCGATCCGGGCCGGGTGCGCCTGCAGAACTCCACGCCGTTCACCGCGGCGGACGGCACCGGGCACGCCGGCGGCGGCCTGAGCGGGTTCTCGCTGTGGACCGACCACACCGCCATCGACCTGTTCGCGGCCGGCGGCAACCTCACCCCGAGCACGCAGATGGCGGAGATCGTCGCCACCTCGTCGCTGCCGGTGGAAGGCAGCAACAGTTCGCCGACCGACGGGCGCTTCGTGTTTCCGTCGGTCCTGCGCGCGGTGGCCGGCCAGGGCTCGATCTACGCCGGCCCTTCGGCGGCCTACGGTTCGGTGGGCGGCCTGTACCCGCTCAAGGGCTATTCGCTGCTGCTGGCGCCGTCGAACGCCGGGCAACTGGAACTGCTGGCGGGGGACTCGATCTACGCCGGCGGCTATGCGATCAACCGCTCCGGCGCCAACCTGTCGGCCATCGCCACGCCGTTCGCCCCGGCGTTCAACGGCTTCGGCAACAACGTCAGCGCCACGCCGGTGATGACCAACCGGGGCAGCGACGGCGTGGCGGCGAACAAGAACGTGCGCTATCCGTTGTTCGCGTTCGGCGCCGACACCTATTCGGGCACCGGTGCGGCGCAGGCTCCGTCGCGTTTCTATGCGCTGACCGGGGATCTGGTGGGCGTGCGCAGCGGCGAGACCCTGAGCTTCGACCTGTCCAGGCGCACCTGGTACGAAGCGGCGGGGCCGGTGTGGATGCTGGCGGGGCGCGACATCGTGGCGTCCGGCTCCAACCTCGGCCAGCCGACCGCCGTGCCGGCCGACGGCCTGGGGCGCGGCACCGAAAGCATCACGTCCACCGGCAACCTGTTCATCCACGGCGATGCGCGGGACGTGTCGCGGGTCTCGGCCGGGCGCGACATCCTCTACAGCGGCTTCGACATCGCCGGCCCCGGCACCCTGGAGGTCAACGCCGGGCGCAACATCCTGATGGAAGACCGCGCCGCGATCACCAGCCTCGGGCCGGTGGCGGCCGGTGACAGCCGTCCGGGCGCCAGCGTGGTGCTGCAGGCCGGGGCCGGGGCGCAGGGGCCGGACTACGCGCGGTTCGTCGCCCGATACCTGGACCGGCAGAACCTGGCCGACCCGAACGTGTCGCTCAGCGCGCAGCCGGGCAAGGTGGCCAAGACGTACCTGGGCGAGCTGAGCGGCTGGCTCAGCCTGCGCTACGGTTTCAGCGGCAACGAAGCCCAGGCTCAGGCCTTCTACGCGGCGCTGCCGGCGGTCGAGCAGTCGATCTTCGCCCGTCAGGTGTACTTCGCCGAACTGCGGGCCGGGGGACGTGAGTACAACGACGCCGACGGCCCGCGCAAGGGCAGCTACCTGCGCGGCCGCAACGCCATCGCGGCGCTGTTCCCGAGCACCGACGTGGCCGGCAACCCGATCCGCTACGACGGCGACATCACCCTGTTCGGCGGCGCCGGGGTCAAGACCCTGTTCGGCGGCGGCATCCAGATGCTCACGCCGGGCGGCGGCCAGGTGTTCGGCATCGAAGGCGCGGCGCCGCCGTCCACCGCCGGCATCGTCACCCAGGGCCAGGGCGACATCCAGCTCTACGCCAAAGGCAGCATCCTGCTCGGCCAGAGCCGGATCATGACCACCTTCGGCGGCTCCATCGTCGGCTGGTCGGCCGAAGGCGACATCAACGCCGGCCGGGGCTCGAAGACCACCGTGGTCTATACGCCGCCCAAACGGGTCTACGACACGTGGGGCAACGTCAGCCTGTCGCCGTCGGTGCCGAGCACCGGTGCGGGGATCGCGACCCTCAACCCGATCGCCGAAGTGGCGCCGGGGGACATCGACCTGATCGCGCCGCTGGGCACCATCGATGCCGGCGAGGCGGGGATCCGGGTGTCGGGCAACGTCAACATCGCCGCCCTGACCGTGGTCAACGCCGCCAACATCGCGGTGCAGGGCAAGGCCAGCGGCGTGCCGGTGGTGGCGTCGGTCAACACCGGGGCGATCACCTCGGCCAGTTCGGCGGCCTCGTCGGCGACCCAGGCGGCCGAAGACGTGGCGCGCCAGCAGCAGGCGGCGGCGCGGCAGAACCAGGCCTCGGTGTTCACCGTGCAGGTGCTGGGCTTCGGTTCCGAGCAGTTGGCCCCGTCCCGTGAAGGCGCCAGCCGTGCGCCGGCGCCGGGCTACAACCCGGACAGCCCGGTGCAGGTGCTGGGCGCCGGGGTGCTCGACGATCACGCCCGGCAGCAATTGACCGAAGAAGAGCAGCGCCAGCTGACGCTCTAGGACTCTCGTGGCAACACGCTTCGGGCGGCCGTTTGGCCGCCCTTTTTTTTACGCCGGCGCAGGCTCGGGCTCGGCCAACTGCTCCAGCAGCCAGTCGGTGAAGCGGCGGGCCAGGGGATAGCTTTCGCTGTCGCGATGGGTGAGCAGGGCCCAGTTCGGCCCGCGGATGGTGTCCTCCACCAAGGGCTGCAACAGCCCGCTGGCCTGGGCCTGGCGGCTGAGCAGGCGGCTGACCAGGGCGATGCCCAGGCCGCCGCACGCGGCGTCCAGCAGCAGGCCCGGATCGGAGAAGTTCAGCCCCTGGGCCTGTTGGCCGACGTCGATGCCGGACTCCACCGCCCAGTGGCTCCAGTCCATTTCCCGCTCGCCGTGCAGGGTGGTGCGCTGCGCCGGCGGCACGTCCAAAAGGCTCGGGTGGCAGGCCGGGAACAGGCGGTCGGCGTGCAGCACGCGGAAGCTGCATTCGGCCTGGGAGCTGATGTCGTCGCGCACCGCCAGGTCGATGGTCTGGGTGGTCATGTCCGGGACTTCGTCGGTGCTGAAGATCCACAGGTCCACCTGCGGATGGCGCCGGCGGAAATCCCCCAGGCGCGGCAGTAGCCAGTGCCGGGCGAAGGCTGGCGTGGTGTTGAGCACCAGTTGGTTGGGTTTCTGGTACTGCCCCAGGCGGCGGATGCCCACCGCCAGTTGCTGGAGCATCGCCTGGGTGGTGCTGAGCAGGTCGTGGCCGGCGTCGGTCAGGCTGACGCTGCGCCCGGCGCGGAAGAACAGCGGCTGCTCCAGGTACGCCTCCAGGCTGCGGATCTGCTGGCTGATGGCCGACTGGGTGAGGCTCAGCTCTTCGGCCGCCTTGTGGAAACTGCCCAGCCGGGCGGCCGCTTCGAAGCCGCGCAGGGAGCTGAGCGGTGGCCAGTGTTTGAGCATGATCGATAAGTTCCTCTAATCAGTTGTCCGCTAAATCCATCGTTTGTTTGCTCTTGAAGGCGCCATTAGCATTCACGCCATCACCGCCAAGGCTGTTTTTCACTGAACACAATGGCTTAACACAAAGGGCTTTTTACCATGCAGCAGAACAAACACAACAACAGCGGTTGGACGATGCCGGCGGAGTGGGTGCCCCACGCGGCGACGTGGATGGTCTGGCCGCACAACCAGGCGCTGTGGGAGTCGGGCTGGCGCGTGACGCTGGCCCAGGTGCAGGAGGATTTCGCCGGGGTGGCCAACGCCATCGCCCGCTTCGAGCCGGTGAAAATGGTGGTCGATCCTTCTGCTGTCGCCAGCGCCAAGGCCCTGTGCGGGCCGAACATCGAGCTGATCCCGCTGGCGGTCAACGACAGCTGGTGCCGCGATTCCGGCCCGAGCTTCGTTTGCCATCCGCAGCACGGCTTGGCCGGGGTGAGCTGGCGGTTCAACGCCTGGGGCGGCAAGTCGGCCCACGACCTGGACGAAAGCCTGGCCCGGCGCGTGCTCAACCTCCTGGGCGGCGAGTGCTTCGGCACGCCGCTGAGCAACGAGGGCGGCGCGATCCATGTGGACGGCGAGGGCACGTTGATCACCACCGAATCGGTGCTGCTCAACCCCAACCGCAACCCGGGCGTGAGCAAGGCCGAGATGGAAGAGATCTTCGCCCGCCTGCTGGGCGTGACCAAAACCATCTGGCTGCCGGGGGATCCGGACTATGTGACCGGCGACATGACCGACGGCCACGTCGACGGCGTGTGCGCATTCGCCCGTCCTGGCGTGCTGCTGGTGGACGCCACCCATGACCGCAGCTCGGTCTACGCCGACGTGGCGCGGGAGAACCGCCGTGCGCTGGAATTGGCCACCGATGCCAAGGGGCGCAAGTTCGAGCTGATCGAGCTGTTCGAAGCCAGCGACGCCGTGGATCCCGAAGCCGAAGTGTTCTGCGCCTCGTACACCAACTTCTACCTCGCCAACGGCGCGGTGATCATGCCGGCCTACGGCATCGCGGCCGACGACGTGGCGGCGCAGACCCTGGCCCGGGCGTTCCCCGGCCGCGAAGTGGTGCCGGTGCGCATCAACCGTCTGGCCCATGGCGGCGGCGGGGTGCATTGCATCACCCAGCAGCAGCCGGCCTGGCCGCTGGAGGGTTGAGCCATGACGACGCTGACGATCGCCGCCACGCAGATGCCGTGCAGCTGGGATCTTGCCGCCAACCTGGACGAAGCCGAACGCCTGGTGCGTGAGGCGGCGGCCCAGGGGGCGCAGGTCATCCTGTTGCAGGAACTGTTCGCCACGCCGTACTTCTGCATCGAACAGCGCCACGAGCACATGGCGCTGGCCGAGGAATACCGCGACAGCCGGGTGCTTGCGCGGTTCGCCGCCCTGGCCCGTGAACTGGGCGTGGTGCTGCCGCTGAGCTGGTACGAGAAGGCCGGCAACGCGTACTTCAATTCCCTGAGCGTGGCCGATGCCGACGGGCGCCTGCTGGGCGTGTACCGCAAGACCCACATCCCCAACGCCATCGGCTATCAGGAGAAGGAGTACTTCAGCCCCGGCGACACCGGTTTCCGGGTCTGGGACACCGCGTTCGGCCGCCTCGGCGTGGGCATCTGCTGGGACCAGTGGTTCCCGGAGACCGCCCGCAGCCTGGCGCTGATGGGGGCCGAGGCGCTGCTGTTCCCGACCGCCATCGGCTCGGAGCCCGGCTGCGCGGACCTGGATTCGCGCGACCACTGGCAGATGACCATGCGCGGCCACGCCGCCGCCAACCTGCTGCCGGTGGTGGCTTCCAACCGGGTGGGCCGGGAAACGGCGACCACCGATGCGGACTTGCAGATGAGCTTCTACGGCTCGTCGTTCATCAGCGACCACAAAGGCAAGCTGCTGGCCGAGGCCGACCGCGACAGCACCGGTGTGCTGCAGCGCACGTTGGACCTTGCGGCCATGCGCGAGGAGCGCCTGAGCTGGGGGATCTACCGCGACCGCCGTCCGGAGATGTACGGCGCGTTGCTCAGCCAGGACGGCCGTCACCTTCACGCACGCTGGAATCCTCAAGGAGTCTGATATGCCTGCACTCAACAAGTGGCTGCCCGCCGCGCTGTGCCTGACGCTGGCCGGCGCGGTGCCGGCGGCCCACGCCGAAGACAAGACCCTGCGCCTGTACAACTGGGCCGACTATTTCGCCGAAGACACCCTGAGCCGGTTCACCGCCGAGACCGGGATCAAGGTGATCTACGATGTGATGGACGGCAGCGAAACCCTGGAGGCCAAGATGCTGGCCGGCGGCAGCGGCTACGACCTGATCTTCCCCGGCGACACCGTGGCCGAGCGCCTGATGCGCGCCGGCAGCCTGCTGCCGCTGGATCCGTCGAAAATCACCGCGATGGGGGACGTCGAGCCGGGCCTGCAGAAACTGCGCAGCCGCTACGAGCATTCGAACAAGGCTACGGTGCCCTACACCTGGGGCACCATCGGCCTGACCTACAACGAGCAGCAGATCCGGCAGCGCATGCCCGATGCGCCGGTCAACAGCCTGGACATGCTGTTCAAGCCGGAACTGGCCGGCAAGTTCGCCGATTGCGGGATCTCGATGATCGATTCGCCCGACGAAGTGTTGGCGGTGGTGCTCAACTACCTGGGCCGCGACCCACGCAGCGCCAAACGCGAAGACCTGGCGGCGGCCAGTGACCTGCTGCTCAAGCTGCGGCCGCACATCCGCAAGTTCCAGTCGCAGCCGGTGACCGACCTGGTCAACGGCAACCTGTGCCTGTCGCTGGGCTACAGCGGCGACATGACCCAGGCCCAGCGCACCGCCGACACCGCCGGCAAGGCCAACACCTTCCAGTACCGCGTGCCCCGCGAAGGCACCACGGTGTGGATGGACACCATGGCCATCCCGGTGGACGCCAAGCACCCGGAGTACGCCTACGCGTTCATCAACTTCGTGATGCGCCCGGAGAACATGGCCGCCATCAGCAATTTCACCGGCTACCCGACCTCCAACGCCAAGGCCCGGCCCGGTGTGGACGCAGCGATGCGCAACAACCCGGACATCTACCTCGACGACGCGACCTACGCCCGTCTGATCCCCGGCAAGGACATCCCCCAGGCCGACATGCGCGCCCGCATGCGCACCTGGACCAAATTCAAGACCGCCACCGCTCCGTAACTTCAACCATCAGGAACAACCCCATGCCGACTCGTCGCGAGTTCATCAAACAGGTTTCCGTCGTCGCCGGTGCCGGCGTCGCCTTGGCCGGTCTCGGCCTGCCGTCCTCCGTTGTGCTGGCCGCCGCCGAGGGCCGCTGGTTCATGCCCGACGAAGGCGAGCGGCACGAACGGGCGTTCATCGCCTTCGGCGCCCAGGACGCGATCTGGGAAGACTTCACCGAGGACGTGCAAGAGGCCCTCGGCCGCATCGCCCGCACCATCGCCCGCTACGAGCCGCTGACCGTCTACTGCCGTCCGGGCGAGCGCAGCCTGGCCGAGGAATTCTGCGGCACCGCCAACGTCACCTATGTGACCGCGGCCCTGGACGACATCTGGATGCGCGACATCAGCGCCAACTTCGTCGTCGACGACAAGAACGGGCTGGGCGCCGTGGACTTCAACTTCAGCGGCTGGGGCAACAAGCAGCAGCACGCCAAGGACGCGAAGGTCGCCCGGCGGGTCGCCGACGAGGCCCAGGCGACCTACATCCGCAGCGAACTGGTGGGCGAGGGCGGCGGCATCGAGGTGGACGGCCACGGCACCGCGATCATGACCGAGAGCTGCTGGGTCAACGCCAACCGCAACCCCGGCTGGAGCCGCGCACAGGTCGAGGCGGAACTGAAGGCGCGGCTGGGGCTGCGCAAGATCATCTGGCTGCCGGGCATCAAGGGCAAGGACATCACCGATGCCCACGTCGATTTCTATGCGCGCTTCGTCAAGCCCGGCGTGGTGATCGCCAACCTCGACACCGACCCGCAGTCCTACGACCACAAGGTCACCCTGGCGCACCTGGAGATCCTCAAGAAGGCCACCGATGCCGACGGCCGTCCGCTGCAGATCCACACCGTGTCGCCGCCGCTCAATCCGCGCAGCAGCAAGTTCAACAAGGGCAACCCGGACTTCGCCGCCGGCTACATCAACTATTTCGTGATCAACGGCGCGGTCATCGCCCCGGAGTTCGGCGACAAGGCGGCCGACAAGAAGGCCCTGGACCTGCTCAGGCAGCTGTATCCGGAGCGCGAGGTGGTGCAGCTCAACATCGACGCCATCGCCGCCGGGGGCGGCGGCATCCACTGCGTGACCAGCCATCAGCCGGCCTGACCCGCCCAGTGGCGAAAGTCTGTGGCAAGGCACCTGTGGCGAGGGAGCTTGCTCCCGCTGGGCAGCGCAGCGGCCCCCAAAAAGCGACGGCTGCTGCGCACCCGAGCGGGAGCAAGCTCCCTCGCCACAGGGGTTGGCTTTGGCCTTACCCTGTGCCTGGCGTCAGCGAAAGCGCGGGGCAATCGCCTCGGCGA
>NZ_JBIVHR010000077.1:0-4756 GCF_044749305.1 Pseudomonas sp. NPDC089534
GTCGCCCTGCCCTCCACGGTCAAGGGCGGAACGCGCATCGTCGCGCAGCTCACGCGGCTTCTGGTACGAACCGTAGAGCAGGCCACGGAACATGTGCAGATAGACCACGATGAAGAACGCCGAAGCGCCGGTGGAGTGGAGCAGGCGCAGGATCGAGCCGTACTCGACGTCGCGCATGATGTATTCGACGGAGGCGAACGCCTCTTCCGCCGACGGGGTGTAGCTCATGGTCAGCCAGACGCCGGTGACGATCTGGTTGACCAGGACGAGCAGCGCCAGGGAGCCGAAGAAGTAGAAGAAGTTGAAGTTTTTCGGAGCGTAATACTTGCTGAGATGGTCTTCCCACATTTTGGTGGCGGGGAAGCGCGCATCCACCCAATCCATGAACTTGCTCATCACGCGTTCTCCTTGTCGACGCCGATGACGATGACGTCGTCAGACTCATAGGAATGCGGGGGCACTGGCAGGTTCAAAGGCGCAGGTTGCGACTTGTAGACGCGGCCAGCCAGATCGTAGTGGGAACCGTGGCAAGGGCAGAAATAGCCGCCTACCCAGTCTTTGCCCAGATCCGCGGGCGCCACTTCGGGACGGAAGGTCGGGGAGCATCCCAGGTGCGTGCAGATGCCGATCAGCAGCAGGATTTCGGGCTTGATCGACCGCACTTCCGGGTCGACATAAGTGGGTTGCGTGGAGTTTTTGGAGGCCGGATCGGAGAGCTGGCCCTCGATCTTCTTGAGATTCCCCAGGATTTCCTCGGTACGGCGGACAATGAACACCGGCTGGCCGCGCCACTCAGCAATCATCTGCTGGCCTGGCTCGATCTTGCTGACATTCACTTTCACCGGTGCACCGGCAGCTTTCGCCTTGGCACTGGGAAACCATGACCCCACGAACGGGACCGCAGCCCCCACCGCCCCTGCAGCACCCACCACGGATGTGGCTGCAACCAGGAAGCGACGCCGGCCTGCATTCACGCCGTCATTGCTCATTCAGTCCTCTCCCATCAGCTTTGTGGCCTGTTAAATCAGGCATCTACTAAATACAACTATGTACTTATAAAAATTTTGCCGAATGGTAATGAAAACCCCCAATTCTGACAAGGTAATTACCCGGAGGGCTGGCCCTCAAGCCTTGTAGTATAGGGGGTCTACGGATGTGGCAAGTTGTCACAGCGCAATTCTTCAACAAATCGCAGGCATAAAAAAACGCCCGGTTCCGTGAGGAATCGGGCGTTCTTTTGAACGTGGAAGCGGAATTAACGCTTCGAGTACTGCGGACGCTTACGCGCTTTACGCAGACCGACTTTCTTACGTTCAACTTCACGGGCGTCACGAGTGACGTAGCCGGCTTTACGCAGAGCGCTGCGCAGAGACTCGTCGTAGTCCATCAGGGCGCGGGTGATGCCGTGGCGGATTGCGCCAGCTTGACCACTCACACCACCGCCGATCACGGTGACGTACACGTCGAACTTCTCGACGGTTTCGGTCAGCTCCAGCGGCTGACGAACTACCATGCGGGCAGTTTCGCGGCCGAAGAAGGTATCCAGCGAACGGTTGTTGATGGAGATGTTACCAGTGCCCGGACGCAGGAAAACGCGTGCGGTTGCGGTCTTGCGACGGCCAGTGCCGTAATTTTGAGTCGCCGACATAATGAACTATTCCGTTAAATCTTCAGTTCTTGGGGCTGCTGAGCAGTATGAGGGTGAGCAGCGCCCGCATAGACTTTCAGCTTACGGTACATGTCGCGACCCAGCGGGTTCTTAGGCAGCATGCCTTTTACCGCGGTCTCGATCACGCGCTCAGGGGCCTTGGCGATCAGCTTTTCAAAGTTGATCGACTTGATGCCGCCCGGGAAACCGGAGTGGGAGTAGTACATTTTGTCGCTGGTTTTGGCGCCGGTCACACGAACCTGCTCGGCGTTGATCACGACGATGTAGTCGCCGGTGTCAACGTGAGGGGTGTACTCAGGCTTGTGCTTGCCACGCAGGCGGCTCGCGATTTCGGTGGCCAGACGACCCAGGGTCTGACCAGCAGCGTCGACGACAAACCAGTCGCGCTTTACTGTTTCCGGTTTAGCAGTAAAAGTTTTCATTCTTTATAGCCTCAGGGGCCGCCCGTAAATAAGACGGCGGATCTTACTGAATAGTGCGTACTTTGACAAGTCAAAGGCAGCCGGATACAGACGCTTTCGGGGGCTCGGGTCGGCGCGTCCGTTCAACGGCAAGATTCTTCGGCGGCGGCGCATCACTTCCACTGCAGAAAGAGGTCGGCAATTATCCAGATTGCGAAAAAAAATTCAACCTGCTTTTATGGCTCCTTTGCCCAAGGAGCACCCGATGGACTATCGCCAGCTAGGCCGCACCGACCTGAACGTGAGCGCAATCTGCCTCGGCACCATGACCTGGGGCGAGCAAAACACCGAAGCCGAGGCCTTCGCGCAGATCGAACGGGCCAAGGGCGCGGGGATCAACTTCATCGACACCGCCGAGATGTACCCGGTGCCGCCCAAGGCCGAGACCTACGCCACCACCGAGCGCTACATCGGCAATTACTTCAAGACCCGCGGCGACCGCGCCGACTGGATCCTGGCGAGCAAGATCGCCGGCCCCGGCAACACCATCGACTACATCCGCGACAAGAACCTGCGCCACAACCGCCGGCACATCACCGAAGCGGTGAACGCGAGCCTCGAACGCCTGCAGACCGACTACATCGACCTCTACCAGCTGCACTGGCCCGAGCGCAGCACCAACTTCTTCGGCCAGCTCGGCTACAAGCACAAGACCGAAGCCAACCTCACGCCGCTGGAGGACACCCTGGAGGCGCTCGACGAACAGGTGCGCGCCGGCAAGATCCGCCACATCGGCCTGTCCAACGAAACCCCGTGGGGCACCATGCGTTTCCTGGCCCTGGCCGAAGCCCGGGGCTGGCCGCGCGCCGTGTCGATCCAGAACCCCTACAACCTGCTCAACCGCAGTTTCGAGGTGGGCCTGGCGGAAATCGCCATCCGCGAACAGTGCGGCCTGCTGGCCTATTCGCCGCTGGCGTTCGGCTTCCTGTCGGGCAAGTACGAAGGCGGCGCCCGCCCGCCGAAAGGCCGCCTGAGCCTCTACAGCCGCTTCAGCCGCTACTTCAATCCGCAATCGGAAGCGGCCTGCAGCCGCTACGTGGCCCTGGCCCGCGAGCATGGCCTGGATCCGGCGCAGATGGCCCTGGCCTTCGTCAATCAGCAGCCGTTCGTCACCAGCAACATCATCGGCGCCACGACGCTGGAGCAACTGGACAGCAACATCGCCAGCTTCGACCTGAAACTGTCCGACGAAGTGCTGGAAGGGATCGAGGCGATCCACAAGGACCATCCGAACCCGGCGCCTTGATCATCCGGTAGACCATCGCCAGCAGGCTGGCTCCCACAGGGAACCGGCCTGCAACAAGCCTCTCTCGATCATCAAAGCGAACGCGCGATGATCTCCTTCATGATTTCGTTGGTGCCGGCGTAGATCCGCTGCACCCGCGCATCCGCCCACGCCCGGGCCACCGGGTACTCCCACATGAAGCCGTAGCCGCCGTGCAGCTGCACGCACTCGTCGAGCACCTTGCATTGCAGGTCAGTGCCCCAGTACTTGGCCATCGCCGCCGTCGGCACGTCGAGCTTGCCCTGCAGGTGCAGCTCCAGGCAGCGGTCGACGAACACCCGGCCGATCTGGATCTCGGTGGCCATCTCCGCCAACTTGAAACGGGTGTTCTGGAAGTCGGCGATCGACTTGCCGAACGCCTTGCGGTCACGGGTGTAGTCCAGCGTCCATTGCAGCGCCGCTTCGGCCGACGCCAGTCCGCCGACGGCCACCGTCAGGCGCTCCTGCGGCAGCTCCTGCATGAGATAAGCGAATCCGGCGCCCGCCTGCCCCAACAGGTTTTCCTTCGGTACGCGCACGTCCTGAAAGAACAGCTCCGAGGTGTCCTGGGCCTTCATGCCGACCTTCTCCAGGCGCTTGCCCTTGTCGAAGCCCGGCGTGCCGGCCTCCACCAGAAACAGGCTGGTGCCCTTGGCCCCGGCCTTCGGGTCGGTCTTGGCGACGACGATCACCAGATCCGCGAGAAAGCCGTTGGTGATGAAGGTCTTCGAGCCGTTGATCACGTATTCGTCGCCGTCCAGCACCGCAGTGGTCTTGACCCCTTGCAGGTCGGAGCCCGCCCCCGGCTCGGTCATGGCGATGGCGCTGACCATTTCGCCGGACACCAGTTTCGGCAGGTATTTCTGCTTCAGCGCCTCGCTGCCGTAATGCAGGATGTAGGGCGCCACGATGTCCGAATGCAGCGAAAAACCGATGCCGGTCAACCCCAGCCGGCCGACCTCTTCGATCACCACCGCGCTGTAGAGGAAGTCCGCCCCCAGCCCGCCGTACTCCTCCGGCAGGTGCGAGCACAGCATCCCCGCCTCCCCCGCCTTGTTCCACAGATTACGGTCGATGTAGCCTTGCTTCTCCCACTGTCCATGGAACGGCACGGCCTCCTTTTCGAGGAACGTGCGCACGCTGTCGCGGAACAGTTCGTGCTCGGGACTGAACAGGGTTCTGGGGATCATGCGGCACCTTTATCTTTGTTTTCGGAGGGATGAGACCTTCAGAGACTAAGCCCCGCTTCCGATACAGGACACTGGACACATCCGACAAAAAATAAGACGATCCAGCCGTCTGGTGACCACTTTCCCTTATAAAAACAAAAGTTGAATTATGTCTAAGCAAGTCGCCACGCCC
>NZ_JBIVHR010000077.1:4765-29208 GCF_044749305.1 Pseudomonas sp. NPDC089534
CCACCCTCATGCAAGCCAAGGATTTCTTCCACCTGGCCAGCCTGCGTTACGGCAAACAACTGGGCCACGGCCTGACACCGGCGTTCGAAACCCGCCTGGTCAGCCCCGACGGCAAACCGGTGAACAGCTTCAGCGACGTGATCATGCCGGTGGACGGCGGCCTGGAAAACACCGATGTGATCATCCTCCCGGCGTTCTGGGACGACTTCGAAACCCTGTGCAGACGCTATCCGCAGATCCTGCCGTGGCTGCGCGAGCAACACGCCCGCGGCGCGGTGCTCTGCGGCGAGGCGACCGGGGTGTTCTGGCTGGCCGAGGCCGGATTGCTCAACGGCAAGGAAGCGACCACCTACTGGCGCTTCTTCAACGCGTTCGCCGAGCGGTTCCCGCAGGTCTACCTCAACCAGGACAAGCACCTGACCGACGCCGACAACCTGTATTGCGCCGGCGGCACCACTTCGGCCTGCGACCTCTACATCTACCTGATCGAGCGCTTCTGCGGCGCCAACGTGGCGCAGGCCGTGGCCCGGGACATCCTGTACGAGGTGCAGCGCAGCTATTCGCCGGGCCGCATAGGCTTCGGCGGCCAGAAGCTGCACCAGGACGTGATCATCCTGCAGATCCAGCATTGGCTCGAAGAACACTTCGCCGACAAGTTCCGCTTCGAGGACGTGGCCCGCGAGCACGGCATGAGCATCCGCAACTTCATGCGCCGCTTCCAGACCGCCACCGGCGACAAACCCCTGCATTACCTGCAGCGGCTGCGCATCGAGACCGCCAAGGGGCTGCTGTCCGGCAGCCGCAAGAGCATCAAGACCATCAGCTACGAAGTCGGCTACGACGACGCGAGCTTCTTCGCAAGGCTGTTCCGCCAGCACACCGAACTGTCGCCGAACCAGTACCGGCAGCAGTTCCAGCAGGCGGCGTAACCTGACAGGCGACCCGCTCCCCTTGTGGGAGCCAGCCTGCTGGCGATGGCGATCTGTCAGTCGACTTCTTCATTGAATGTTCGGCCGCAATCGCGAGCAGGCTCGCTCCCACAAAGGAGGCAAGCAAACGCCGCGCAAAGAAAAGGGCCTGCATCTGCAGGCCCTTTTCATGTTCCGGATCGCGTTACGGCTTGTGCGCCCGCGCGAGGAATTCGTGCGACTGCATCTCCAGCAGACGGCTCAGCGTACGCTGGAACTCGAACGTCAGGCGCCCGCCGGTGTACAGGTCCTTCAGCTCCACCTCGGCCGAGATGATCAGCTTGACGTTGCGGTCGTAGAACTCGTCGACCATGTTGATGAAGCGACGGGCGATGTCGTCGGTGGTGACGCTCATCTGCTCCACGCCGCTGAGCAGCACGGCATGGAAGATCTTGCCCAGCTCGATGTAGTCGTTCTGGCTGCGCGGGCCGTCGCACAGTTCGCGGAAATCGAACCAGGCCACGTCGTCGCAGGTGCGCAGCGCACGGATTTCGCGGTTTTCGATGATCAGCACATCGTTTTCCACGGCCGCGGTGCATTCCGGGGTCAGCGCACGGAAGCTCTTGCGCAGGCTTTCGTGGGCGGCCTCGTCCAGCGGGTAGTGGAACAGCTCCGCCTGTTCGAGGTGGCGCAGGCGGTAGTCGACGCCGCTGTCGACGTTGACGATCTCGGTGTTCTGCTTGATCAGCGCGATGGCCGGCAGGAAGCGCGCCCGCTGCAGGCCGTCCTTGTACAGGCCGTCCGGCACGATGTTCGAGGTGGCGACCAGGGACACGCCGTTCTTGAACAGCTCTTCCATCAGGGTGCCGAGGATCATGGCGTCGGTGATGTCGGAGACGAAGAACTCATCGAAGCAGATCACCCGCGATTCGGCGGCGAAACGCTTGGCGATGATGGTCAGCGGGTTCTTCTCGCCGCCCAGGGTCTTCATCTCTTCGTGCACGCGCTTCATGAAGCGGTGGAAGTGAGTCCGCGTCTTTTCCTTGAACGGCAGCGCCTCGAAGAAGGTGTCCACCAGGTAGGTCTTGCCGCGGCCCACGCCGCCCCAGAAGTACAGTCCCTTGACCGGCGCCTGATCCTTCTTGCCGAACAGCTTGCCCAGCAGGCCCGGCTTGTTCTGCTCGGCGGCGATCAGATCGTCGTACAGCCGCTGCAAATGACGCACGGCGGTTTCCTGGGCGGCGTCATGGAAGAAGTCCGGGCGTTTCAGATCAGCTTGATATCGTTCTAGGGGCGTCATAATTCGTTAGCAAGGCAACAAAAACGGGCCGACACTGTAGCGACGGCCCCGGGGAATGGCAATCGGCCCTTGGTCGGGCCGAACCGTTGTTTATTCCTGGACGGGCGTCAGCGCGATCCGCAGCGCCTCGACCGCCGCATCCCGCGCGGCGGCGTCGGCGAACGCCGGGCTGTCGCCGACGCACTCGCCTTCCAGCCACACGGTGAACGCCAGGCCTTCGCTGCGCACATCCAGCGCCTGGCCCGACTGCAGTTGCTTGGTCACCTGGCCCGCAGCCTTGCCGTCGGCGAAGTTGCGCGACAGCAGCAGTTGCTCGCCGTCCGCCGCCAGCAGGCGGAAGCGGAAGCTGCCGTCGTCCTCGCGGAAGCTGACGAACCGTGCGGCCTTCGCGGCCTTCTTCTTGGTGGTCGCGGCGACCTGCACCTGATTGACGAACGAACGCAGACCCACCGCCTCGCGCAGCTCGTTGAGGAACGGCGTGGCCACCGCACGGGCCTTTTTCGCGCCGTGCTGCAGGATGTCCTCCAGGTCCGCCGGACGTTCGATCAACTGGTGATAACGCTCGCGGGACTCGCCCAGCTGACCGTCGAGCAACTGGAACAGGCGGCTCTTCGCCTCGCCCCAGCCCAGGCCCTGCAACAGTTCGCTGCGGAATTCGTCGGCCTGCGCCGGGGTGGCGAACGCCTGGAACAGGGTGAACAGGTGCGAGTTGTCCGGATCCTTCGCCTCGCCCGGCGCACGGGAGTCGGTGACGATCCGCGAGATCGCGTCCTTCATGTCCTTGGCGCTGGAGAACAGCGGGATGGTGTTGTCGTAGCTCTTGGACATCTTGCGCCCGTCGAGGCCCGGCAGCGTGGCGACGCTTTCCTCGATCTGCGCCTCGGGCAGGGTGAAGAACTCCTTGCCCTGGCCGAACAGGTGGTTGAAGCGCTGGCCGATGTCCCGGGCCATCTCGACGTGCTGGATCTGGTCACGGCCGACCGGCACCTTGTGCGCGTTGAACATCAGGATGTCGGCGGCCATCAGCACCGGATAGCTGTACAGCCCCATGGTGATGCCGGCGTCCGGGTCTTCGCCGGCCTCGACGTTCTTGTCCACCGAGGCCTTGTAGGCGTGGGCGCGGTTGAGCAGGCCCTTGGCGGCGACGCAGGTCAGCAGCCAGGTCAGCTCGGGGATCTCCGGGATGTCGGACTGGCGATAGAACGTCACGCGATCCACATCCAGGCCGCCGGCCAGCCAGGTCGCGGCGATTTCCAGGCGCGAGCGCTGGATGCGCAGCGGGTCGTCGCACTTGATCAGGGCGTGATAGTCGGCCAGGAAGTAGAACGAATCGGCGTTCGTGTCACGGCTGGCGACGATCGCCGGGCGGATGGCGCCGGCATAGTTGCCCAGGTGCGGCGTGCCGGTGGTGGTGATGCCGGTGAGGATGCGGGTACGGTTCGTCATGGGTAATCGCTTGTCAGACTGCAATCAATTCGAGAGACGCGGCAGGATCAGAACCTTGAGATCGGTCAGCTTGCCATGAAAAAAGTGTCCGCATTCTGCCACTTTCAGCAGCTCATGGGGGCGCTGGAGTGTGTCGGACCATTCGTAGACCCGTTGCGGATCGATCACTTCGTCGGTTTCAGGCTGGATCACCGTCAGTTCACCCTGCTGCGGCAGCAGGTCCTGCTCGCCCAAGCGCATCACCGCCGGCGCGACCATGAACAGGTGCTTGAGCGTCACGCCCTGGGCCTCGAGGCGCCCGCCGAGGCTGGCCGCCACGAACCCGCCGAAGGAAAAGCCGAACAGGGTCAGCGGCAGCTCCGGGTGCTTTTCCCGCAGCCAGGCGGCGGCGGCCCAGGCGTCGTCGACCTCGCCGCTGCCCATGTCGTGGCTGCCTTCGCTGGCGCCGACGCCACGGTAGTTGAAGCGCAAGGTGATCAGCCCGGCGTCGCGCGCGGTGCGCTGCAGGGTCGAGACGACCTTGTTGAGCATCGTGCCGCCCTGCACCGGGTTCGGGTGGCAGATCAGCGCGATGCCGCGCGGCTGCTCGTTGTCCAGGTACAGGGACTCAAGTTGACCGACAGGGCCGGCAATCACTACGGGGGTTTCACGCATCAGCAAGGAAGGAACTCCGTGACCTCGAATCGGGTCGACTCGTCTAGCAAATTGTCTGTGCCAATCTATTGCGAGTGAATCGCGGTATACAGCGCAGGTTCGAGCCGTTAACGTAAAGCAAAGCCGTTTATAGAGGAAGGACTCGTGGAACACTCGCTCTTAGTTTGGTTGTTGCCGACTCTTGCCCTGGTTGTGGGTGTAGCCATCGGTTTCCTGATCGCTCGCGTTGCGCCGAACGCCGCGCCGAGCCGCACGCAGCGTCAACTGGATGACATCCAGGAACGTTTCGACAGTTATCAGAACGAAGTGGTGACCCACTTCAACAGCACCGCGAACCTGGTCAAGAAGCTGACCCAAAGCTACCAGGAAGTGCAGGATCACCTGGCCGAAGGCGCCAACCGCCTGGCCCTGGACGAACAGACCCGCCAACGCCTGCTGGCTTCGCTGCACGCCGAAGCGAGCCAGGCGCCACGGGAACGCCTGACCCCGCCACGGGATCAGGAGCCGCCACGGGACTACGCGCCGAAGGCACCGAACTCGCCGGGCATGCTCGACGAGCATTACGGCCTGAAGAAGTAACCGGCCTTCGCGCCAAGCGAAAAGCCCCCGGACATGTGAATGTCCGGGGGCTTTTTTGTGTCTGGAGCCTTCGGTGTCTGTCATGACCCCACAAAAAAATGCCCGATCACCAGGATCGGGCATTTTTCATTCGGCCGTTGGGTTACGGATACTGCTGAACCGTGCCCGGTTGCTGCTGGCCACCGTACTGCTGACCCGGAATCGCCTTCAGGTTGACTTCGACCCGGCGGTTCTGCGCCCGGCCGTTGACGTCGCCGTTGCTGGCGATCGGGTTGTCCGGGCCGGCGCCGCGGGCCGACAGGTTGGCGCCGCTGACGCCTTGCGACGTCAGGTAGGTCGCCACGCTCTGCGCACGGCGCTGGGACAGGTCCATGTTGTGCTGGCGGCTGCCGGTGCTGTCGGTGTAGCCGACGATCTCGATCTGGTTCTGGTTGAACTCCTTGAGGGAGCTGGCCAGGTTGTTCAGCGGTTGGTAGAAACTGGACGCGATGTTCGCCGAATCGGTGGCGAAGGTGATGTTGCCCGGCATGATCAGCTTGATCTGGTCGCCCTGGCGCTGCACTTCGACGCCGGTGTTGGCCATGCTGGCGCGCAGTTTCTTCTCTTGCTGGTCGGCGTAGTAGCCATACCCGGCCGCCGAGGCACCGACCACAGCGGCGCCGATCAGCGCGCCCTTGCCGCGGTTGTTGTGGTCGATGGCCGCACCGGCGATGGCGCCGGCCAGGGCACCGAGGCCGCCGTACTTGGCGGTCTTGCTCATGCCCTGGGAGCCGCCGTCGGCCTGGCCCTGGTTGTCGTACGGGTTGGGCGAGGCGCAGCCGGACAAAACGGCCACGGCGGTGGCGACAATGATCAAACGACGGGTGGTGAACATGGAGTGCTCCTACATTTGCATTCTGTTGTGCAGCGGCCATTGGCAAAAGACCCGTGCGGGCGTTGGATCATGGCAATGGGCAAAAATTCCGCCGCGCACTCATGACAAAATGTTTAGGCGCGCACGAACGGGTTTTCACGCATCTCGTCGCCCAGCCGGGTGTCCGGGCCATGTCCCGCCACCACGGTGGCGTCTTCGTCCAGGGTGTACAGCCGCTGCTTGATCGATCGCACGATGGTCGCCTGATCGCCGCCCCACAAGTCCGTGCGCCCCACTCCGCGACGGAACAGCGTGTCGCCGGCAATCAACAGCTTAGCCTCGGAAAACCAAAAGCTCATGGAGCCGGGCGTATGTCCCGGCGTGTGCAGCGCGACGCCGCAGCCGCAGGCCAGCTCTTCGTCATCGCCGAGCCAACGGTCCGGGGACGGCACCGGCGTGTACGGCACGCCGAACATCTGGCACTGCATTTCCAGGTTGTCCCACAGGAACTGGTCTTCCTTGTGCAGGTGCAGGGTTGCGCCGGTCCGCTCCTTCATCTGGCCTGAGGCCAGGAAGTGATCGAGGTGCGCATGGGTATGGATGATGCTGACGACCTTGAGGCCCAGCGCATCGAGACGCGCCATGATCAGATCGGGGTTGCCGCCCGGATCGACGACGATGGCTTTTTTGGTCACAGGATCGCCGATGATCGTGCAGTTGCACTGCAACGGGCCGACGGGGAAGGTTTCGCGGATGAGGGCTGGCTGGGGGACAGTCATTGAAGATCCTGGTCGCACGGTGGTGGTGGTTTGCGCGATTCTACTTCACCTGCCGGCGGGGATCGCCAGCGCGGTCATGCCCGGTCAGCTCAGCACCCCCAGTTCCTTGGCCCGCGCCACCGCCTGGGTGCGGCGCTCCACCCCCAGCTTGCTGTTGATGTGGCTGGCATGGGTTTTCACGGTATGCAGTGATATGAACAGTTGCTCGCTGATCTCCTGGTTCGAGCACCCCTGAGCGATGAGCCGCAATACCGCCAGTTCCCGGCTGCTCAGCTGTTCCGCCGCCGAAAGCTCCTGCGCCGTGGGCTGTGCGGGAGCCGGGAACCGTTCCAGCAACTGCTGGCAAATCGGGCTCGGCGCAGCCAGCAGCAGTTGCCCGCGCAACCATTCCGCGCAGTCGCTGGCCAATGCGTCGAAGGGCTGCAACGCACCGCCGCCCGCGGCCTCCAATGCCTGGCTCAAGGCTTTGCGGGCCTCCGGCTCGCGGCCGCTGCCCAACAGCAGCGCCACCTTCTGCGTCAGCGCCATCACGCTCAGCAGTTGACGCCCGGTCCGCTGACCGTTTTCCAGCAGCACGTTCAATCGTCCCTCGGCCAGCATCGGCTGCCCCAGGATCACATCGAGCAAGGCCTGCTGGAGCTCGACATGCAGCGGCAATTGCGGGTGGAACTCCGGCGGGGCGGCGGCGCGGTCGCCGGTGTAGGTCTGCCCCAGCCGCGCCAGCCACGCTTCGGCCAGATCGGTGCGGCCCTGCGCCAGCCACAGCTCGCATTTGACCAACGTGATCATCGCCAGGTAGTAGATCGGCGGCACGTCCCAGATGTGCATCAGGCGTTCGGCTTCGGCCAGTTCGGCGAAGGCCTTGGCGAACTCGCCGCTGCTGCCGTCCAGCCGGGCGATCACGCAGTGGCCGATCAGCACGCTGATGTCACGGCAGGCCCGCGCCTCTCCCAGGCCGATGAGCAATCGTGCGCGCGCCGCCTGCGGCTGCAGGCGCATCGCCAAGAGAAACCCTTCGTACAGCGTGAGCCGCGCCCGCACGGCGTACAAGCGTTGCGACGACAACCCGCGCAGGCGCTCCAGCCCCTGGTGGACTTCGTCCAGCGCCCGCACGATCTCGCCCCGGGCCTGCAGCACCCGGGCACGGTCGTAGTGGGCCAGCGCTTCGAACAGGGGATTGCCGACCCGCTGCGCCAGCTCCAGCGACTCGCGGTTCAAGCCGCGGGCACGCCACAGGTCGCCATCGGCAATGGCCAGGTTGGACAAGGTCGACAGGCACATCAGCCGTTGGCCATAGCGCTTGGCCGGCAGGCTTTCCAACGCCTCGGTGCAGTACTGCAAGGTCAGCGCACGGTGCCCGCGCCCGCGGGCGATGATGCCGCTCAGGGCCAGCCACTGCGCCAGCATCGACTTCTGCGCCGTCGCCGAAGGCGCGGGCAGGAAACGGCTCAGGTGACTGGCCAGCTCTTCCGCCGCATCGAGCTGGCAGGCCAGCCCCAGCGCCCAGCTGTACAGGACGATCAACCGGGGCGTGCTGATCAGCAGGCTGTCGGGCAGGTCCATTTTCCAGCGCAGCAACATGCCGACGTTCTGCTCGGCCAGCAATTGCTCCTCCGACAGGTTCTGCACAAGGTTCGCCGCCACGTCGAGATGCCCGGCGCGCAGGGCCTGCTCCACGGCCTCGTCCAGCAAACCCTGGGCGTTGAACCAGCGGCAGGCGCGCAGGTGCAGCGTGGCGGCCGGCACCATCCGGCTGACGGGCGGCCGGCTGCGCAGCAGATCCGAGAAAAGATGATGATAGCGATACCAGTGGCCGTGCTCGTCCAGCGGCACCAGGAACACCTGATGGGCCAACAGGAAACGCAGGATTTCGCCGCTGTCATGGGCTTCGCGCACGGCGTCGCACAGTTCGCTGCAGAAACGCTCCTGGGGGGCGGTGTCGTAGAGGAACGCCTGGACCTCGGCCGGCAGGCAGTCGATGACCTCTTCGAGCAAGTAATCGCGAATCAGCCCTTCCCCGCCGTTCAGCGCCAGGGGCAGAGCGCCGTCCGTGCCGGCTTCGGAGACCGCCAGCAGCCAGAAGCGCAGGCCCGCGACCCAGCCTTCGCTGCGCTGAATCAGACTCTCCAGCGCCTCTCCGCGCAGCGAACTGCTGTGGCGGTCGAGCAGCGCCAGGGCTTCGTCGTGGGTCAGGCGCAGGTCCTGCTCGTGCAGTTCCAGCAACTGCCGCGACAGGCGCAGGCGGGCCAGGTGCCAGTCGGGGCGCTGACGGCTGGTGACCATGACCAGCAGGCCGTCCGGCAAGTGATTGAGGAAAAACTGCAGGCAACGGTCGAGCACCGGCCCCTGGGCGAGGTGATAGTCATCAAGCACCAGCAGCAGCGGCGCCGCCGGGTCGAGGTTCAACGCCAGCTCATCGAGCAGGCCGTCGAGCCATTCCTCGAAGGCGAACGGCTGGTGGCGCTGGCGCATCTTCAGCAACCCCAGCGCCTGGCTGCCCAGTTGCGGGAAAAAGTCCTGCAGGCCTTCGAGCAGGCGCTCGAGGAACCGCCCCGGATCGTTGTCCCTGGGGCTCAGCCCCAGCCACAGGCTTTGCCACTGCGCCGGCAGGCTCTGGCAGAACTCCACCGCCAGCGAGCTCTTGCCGAAACCCGCCGGGGCGCTGACGAGCAGCAAGCGCCCGCCAAGGCCGGTGCTCAGGCGCTCGCACAGGCGCGGGCGCAACACGTAGCCGTCAGGCAACGGCGGACGGAAGAAACGGCCGCCCAGTGCCGCGACGGCAACGCTTGCAGGACCCGGAAGCGGGGACAGATCGGTCATTGGCCGGCTCTTGTTGGAATGGCTGTTGGCGGCGTGGCAGATGTCCGCAGACTAGCCGTAAACGAGGAGGGATTGAAGGCGGCTGCTACAAATGGCTACAAAAAGGCTACGGAAAAATCGACAGGCAAAAAAAACGCCCCGAACCGGTCGGGGCGTTTCCACGAGGATGCGGCCTCGTTTGCAGCGCTTTAGCGGATGCCGTCCTGACGCAACGCGTTCGGCGTGAAGTCGGCGGTGGTGGCGGTGAAGCCGAAGTCGTACGCCGATTTCTCTTCGTTCTTCATGCCCAGCGCCAGGTAGCGGCCGGACTGCAGGTCGTAGAGGGTTTCCAGGGTGTACCACGGCACCTGGACGTTGTAGTAGTTCTGCGAATGGGCCTCGGCCACGCGCCACAGCTGGTTGCGGCCGTCGTAGTGGTCGATCACCGCTGCCTGCCAGGTGTCTTCGTCGATGAAGAAGTCACGCTTGGCGTAGATGTGGCGCTGACCTTCCTTCAGGGTGGCGACCACATGCCACACGCGGCGCAGCTCGTAACGGGCCAGGTCCTGGTTGATGTGGCCGGCCTTGATGATGTCGGCGTACTTGAGCTTCGGATCGTCGAGCTTGTAGCTGTCGGAGGCGATGTACATTTCCTTCTTGCCTTCGAGCTTCCAGTCGTAGCGGTCCGGCGCACCGTTGTACATGTCCAGGTTGTCGGAGGTGCGCAGACCGTCCGCCGCGGTGCCCGGACCGTCATAGGACACCTGCGGCGCCCGGCGCACGCGGCGCTGGCCGGCGTTGTAGACCCACGCCGAACGTGGTTCCTTCACCTGGTCGAGGGTCTCGTGCACCAGCAGCACGCCACCGGCCAGACGCGCCGGCGCGGTCACTTTCTGCTTGAAGTAGAACAGGATGTTGCCCGGGTTGGCCGGATCGTAGTCCTTCATCTTGTCGCGGAACACGAACTGGTCCTGGAAGTACACCAGGCTGAACGAGCCGTTGGCCTGCGGCGTGGCCTGGGTCACCAGACGGGTCACGCTGCCGCCGCGGTAGCGGGTGATGTGGTTCCAGATGACTTCCACGCCGCTCTTCGGAATCGGGAACGGCACGGCGGTGTCGAAGTTCTCCAGGCCGTTGCCGCCGGACACCAGGTTGGTGCTGGTGGCGTTCTTCTTGATTGCGGCAAACACGGCGTCCGGCACGGTGGCGCCGCGGTGGGACGGGTAGACCGGCATCTTGAAGGTGTCCGGGTAGCGCTTGAACATCGCGTACTGGCCCGGCGCGAGCTTGTCCTTGTACTGGTCGACGTTCTGCGCCGTGATGGTGAACAGCGGTTTTTCGCTGGCGTACGGGTCGGACAGGAACCCCTTGCTGTCGACCGTGCCGGCGTTCTTCGGCATCGGCTTCCAGGCCGGGATCGAGCCGTCGGCATTGCCGGCCATCTCGGCGCCCATCGGGGTCAGGCTCTTGCCCAGCTTGTCCGCTTCGGCGGCGGGCACCGCCGCCATGACGCCGGTCGCCAGCAACGACAGGCCCAGAACACCGGCGTGGAACAGACTCTTTGTTATTTTCATAAATTCGCTCGTCCTGAAAATGCAGTGCTTAGAAGTTCACGCCGAAGCTGAGCGCCACGAAGTCGCGGTCATCCACGGTGGTGTACTTGCCGTCGAAGAAGTTGGTGTAGGCCAGGCTCGCGGTGTAGGTGTTCTGGTACTCGGCATCGAGGCCCAGGCTGATGGCCTTGCGGCCTTCCTCGAAGTTGCCGCCGGGGCCTGGCGAGTAGCCGCTCACATCGTGGGACCAGGCCACGTTCGGCTTGAGGTTCACGCCGGCGAACACGTCGTTGTATTCCCAGATCGCCCGGCCGCGGTAGCCCCACGACGTCGCGGTGGTGAAGCCTTCGTCGGTGCAGTTGCGGCTGCGGTTGTTGGTCGGGGTGCCAGGGCCGGCACCGTTGATGGTGCTGGTGTTGAGCGCGACGCAGGTGTCGGCGCCGCCGGTGGCCGGCAACTCGCCCGGGCCGTAGACCGGATCGCGGCCGTAGCGCACATCGGAGGTGCTTTCCAGGCCGCCGACGTGGGTCACGCCCACTTCGCCCACCAGGGTCAGGCGGCTGGCGCCCATCACTTGGTCGAAGAAGTGCGTCAGGGTGGTCTGGAACTGGGTGATTTCCTTGCGGCGGTAGCCGTGCAGGTCCTGGCCCGGAACGCCGTTGAGCAGCGACGCGTTGGTCAGCGCGCCGCCCAGCGGACGCACGCCGGCGAACAGGATGTCGGTGGAGTTCAGCTGCACCGGCGCGTTCGGCCGGTAGCTGATCTCGCCGCTCCACGCCGTGCCGGTCGGCAGGGTGGTGGAGAAGCTCAGGCCGTAGAGGCGGATGTCTTCAGGGTACTCGACGAAGTACTGCGAGTTGCCCGCCACCAGCAGCGGCGCCAGTGCGGCGAACGGCCCCGGCAGCCCGCGTGCGGTGTTGTAGACCGACTGCGGCGCGCCGGTGGCGCTGAAGATCGGCGCACGGCTGTGGTAGTTCATGAAGTAGGCGCCGAATTCGGTGTCCAGCGGATCGAACATGTACTTCAGGGACGCGCCCCACTGGCCGCCGTCACGGGCATCCCGGTCGCCGCCGCGGCGCACCAGCACGCCTTCTTCGTTGACGTCGACGCCGTTGGCCGCCAATGGCCCCAGGGCGACGGCCGGAATCTGCGAGCGCTTGTTCAGCACGCGCAGGTTGTTGTCGCAGCCGTCGGCGATGATGTCAGGCTGGGAGAAGAAGGTGCCGCAGTTGTCGACGACGGTCTGGTCCCACTCGATCTGGTAGAACGCGTCGGCCGACAGGTTGTCGGTCAGGCTCTGGGACACGTAGAACATGTTGACCGGGATCAGGCCTTCCTTGATCTCGGCGCCCGGACGGCGGAACGCGGACACGTCGATCGGGTTGATCGAGTTGATGCCGCCGCCGATGAAGGTGCTCTCGCCCCAGCTCACCACCTGCTTGCCCAGGCGCACGGAGCCCGGCTGATCGGCGATCGAGTAGTTGTGGTAGACGAAGGCGTCGAGGATCTGGCCGCCGGCGGACTTGGCGCCCTCCTTGCGGTTGTTGTCGCTGATGTCCTTGAATTCGCGGCTTTCGTCCTTGAGCTCGAAGTCGTACCAGTACTTGCCGCGGACGAACACGCCGGTGTCGCCGTATTTCAGCTCAAGGTCATGGATGCCCTTGAAGATCTTCGAAAAGGTCTCGCCGCTCTTGAAGTTGGCGTGGCCGTCGTCGGAGGTCTGGGAGAGGCCATGGCCGCCGTTGTTGACGCCGATGAGGTTCTTGTTCGGCTGCTGGGTCGACCAGCTGGCACCGATCGACAGGGAGGAGTCGAACTGGCCTTCGATTTCACCGACGTTGAAGCTGACGCCGAATGCGGGCCCGGCGAGCGTGGAGGCGAGACTGACGGCCAGGGGCAGTTTTGCCCGGCGCCAGAACTGGTTAGCTGAATTCATCGACGCTACTCCATGTGCATTATTGTTATGGCAGTGAGTACTTTTAAAAACGCCTGAAGGACCGGACGCCAGGGCTGCCCGAATTCGCTTCAAATTGCATCGCCCCAATGGGTTGCGCGTGTGCCCCGTTCTTAAAAATCCTTGAGCGGACTATAGCCAGCAGGTGGTACTGCTTGATCCCTCTAAAGTGTGATTTGCAGCTGCCGGCCACTCTGGAACAGTCCTTTCGCCAGTCCGACCCATGTCGGCACGGCAAGGATGGCTGAAAATTCGGATTTCACAAGCCAAGCGCTTGCTTGGGGGTGTCTGGCGCGCCGTTTGCGGCGCGCCAGGGGACGCTCAGAGCGTGGAGAGGAAGGCGCTGTTGTTGGTCTGCCACTCGGTGATGTCGAGGCGGATGCGCTTCTTGTCGAGCTTGCCGACGCTGGTCTTGGGAATTTCAGTAACAAGGGCGATCTGGCTTGGGATCGCCCACTTGCTCAAGTGCCCCAGCTCGACGAACGGCTTGAGGTGTTCCTTGAGCTCCCGGGCCCCGATCTCATGCCCCTCGCGAACCACCAGCAGGGCAAACGGCCGCTCGCCCCACTGCGGATCGGGAATGCCCACCACTGCTACTTCGCGTACCGCGACGTGACGGCTGATCAGGTCTTCGAGGTCCAGCGAGGAGATCCACTCGCCGCCGGTCTTGATCACGTCCTTGATGCGGTCGCGGATGTCGATCACGCCCATGCCGTCCAGCGTCGCGACGTCGCCGGTGTGCAGCCAGCCGCCGGCCCACAGCTCGGCGCCCTTCTGCGGCTCGTTGAAGTAGCCCTCGGTCAGCCACGGGGCACGCAGCACCAGTTCGCCCTGGGTCTCGCCGTCCGCCGGGAGGAAGTTGCCCTCGGCGTCGACGATGGCCGCCTCCACCAGCGGCCCCGGCACGCCGGCCTTGATCCGGTAGGTGGTGCGCTCGTCTTCGCTGCCGGCCATCAGTTCATCGTTCAGGTGGGCGCAGGACACCAGCGGCCCGGTCTCCGACATGCCGTAGGCGGCGGTGAGCTGAATGCCGCGGGCCTTGGCCGTCTCGTAGAGGGAGCGGTTGAGCGCGCTGCCGCCGATGACGATCTTCCAGCCGCCGAAATCGGTGCCCTGGGCGCCCTTGGCGTTGAGCACCATCTGCAGGATGGTCGGCACGCAGTGGGAAAAGGTGACCTTCTCCTTGCGCCACAGCTCGACCAGGAACTCCGGATCGTAGCGCCCCGGATAGACCTGCTTGAGCCCGAGCATGGTCGCCACATACGGCAGGCCCCAGGCATGCACGTGGAACATCGGCGTGATCGGCATGTACACGTCGTTGGTGCCCAGCAGCCGGACGCTGTCGATGGCGCCCATGATGGTCGACACGCCCATGGTGTGCAGCACCAGTTGCCGGTGGGTGAAGTACACGCCCTTCGGATTGCCGGTGGTGCCGGTGGTGTAGAAGGTGGTGGCCACCGAGTTTTCGTCGAAGTCCTGGAAGTCGTACTGCGGGCTCGCGGCGGCCAGCAGTTGCTCGTACTCGCCGACGAGGTTGGGCAGGTCGGCGGTCTTCTCCGCAAGGTCCGTCAGCAGCAGGGTCTTCTCCACCGTGGTCAGGTGCGGCGCGATGGCCCGGTACAGCCCGGTGAACTCGCTGTTGACCAGCACGAAGCGGTCCTCGGCGTGGTTCATCGTGTAGAGGATCTGCTCCGGCGACAGGCGCACGTTGATGGTGTGGATCACCGCGCCGATCATCGGGATGGCGAACATGCACTCCAGGTAGCGATGGCTGTCCCAGTCCATCACCGCCACGGTGTCGCCGGCCTTCACGCCCGCCGCCGTCAGCACGTTGGCCAGCCGCGCGACCCGCTCGATCAGGGTCGGATAGCTGTAGCGCAGCTGGTCGCGGTAGACGATCTCGCGGGTCTTCTCGTAACGGGCGCCGGACATCAGCAGCCGTTTGATCAGCAGCGGGTACTGGTACGCCCCTTCGGCGGGCGGAATGACGCGAGTCTGCAACATAGGAATCCCTTTTCTGGCGGCACGGTGTTGGCATTAGAGCTCTACTCTAGAACCGTTGCGTGACAGCCAAATCAGCCAAAGGAATGATTTGCAGCGCCGCACAAATGCTAGCTTTGCGCCAGCATTTGCCGTCATCCGAACCTGCTCAAGCCATTTGTCCGACAGCCTCTTCCGAAGGCGTGCGTGGGAAAACCGCAGCGGCAAGGAAGGTCAACGCACCAAAACCGGCCAGAATCAGGTAAAGCCCCACAAAACCATGGCGCGGTTCGACGTAGGCGATCAGCGGAATCGCCGTCGCGCTGGCGCCGAACGACAGGCAGTAGCGCAGGGCGAAGACCCGGGCCTGCCAGTGCGGCGCGACGAAGTTGGCCACCATCGAATCGTTCACCGTGACCTGGCCGAACACCACGAACATGAACGCCGCCCCGACGGCGACCACCGCCCAGCCATCGACCCAGGCCAGCGCCAGCAGCAACGGCGCCTGGCACAGGGTCAGCACCACGAACGGCCATTTCAGGCTGATGCGGTGCAGCACCCGGCCGATGCTCAGTTGGGCCACCGCGCCGAAGGCGTAGGCCAGGCTGACCACCACGCCGAGGATCTGCGGCGAGGCGGACCATTCCTGCAACCGTTCCTGAAACAGCTTCGGGTAGGTCATGGTGGTGGCGTTGAACACCACCCCGCCGGTGGCGGTGGCCAGCGCCAGCACGCCGAACACCAGCGCCATGGAGATGCGCTGCCCGGCGGCGCCCTTGAGCGCCGTGTGCGCACGCGCCGGGATCGGCTCGTCACGCACCTGCAGGGCAAACCCGACGCCCAGCGCCACAGCCACCGCCCCCGGCACCAGGAACGCCGCGCGCCAGCCGAAGTGCGCCACCAAAAGCCCGGTGACCAGCGCCGAAAACGCCACCCCCAGGTTGCCCCACATGCCGTTGATGCCGATCTCGCGCCCGCGGTTCTGCGCATGGGCCACCAGCATCGCGGTGCCCACCGGGTGGTAGATCGCGGCGAAGACGCCGGTCAGGGTCAGGCCGGCCACCAGCATCGCGGGGCTGTCGCTCAGGCCCGTGAACATCGCCGAGGCGCCGATGCCGAAAAAGAACACCAGCATCATGTGGCGCCGGCTCCAGCGGTCGCCGAGCCACCCGGCGGGCAGCGAGCAGGCGCCGAAGGCGATGAAGCCGCCCAGGGACAGGCCGATCAACCCGGCGTAGTCCAGCCCGAAGGCTTCGGTCATGCCGAGCACGGCGGCGGGGAAGATCAGCATGAACATGTGATCGATCACATGGGCTGCGTTGATGTAGCGGATGACGGTGGCGGATCGGTTCATGGCGGCACGCTTGATGTTGTTGTGAGCGGCTATGCTAAGTTGGCGAAAAAGCGCAGACCTGCCAATGAAGTCATCGAACCGGACATGTTGATCAGCCATTTCGAACACGGCCCGGTGAGCGCCTACCCCCGGGACTACCTGGACGGCGCCCACCAGCCCTTGCACCTGCACCGCGAGGCGCAGCTGCTGTATGCGGTGCGCGGGGTGATGCGGGTGGTCACGGCCCAAGGCGCCTGGGTGCTGCCGCCGACCCGTGCGGTGTGGATCCCGCCCGAGGTCGCGCACGAGATCTTCATGTCCGGCGATGTGCAGATGCGCTCGCTGTTCATCGCCCCGGAGCTGTCGCCGGCCAGCCTCCAGCAGTGCTGCGTGCTGGCGGTCACGCCGCTGCTGCGCGAACTGATCCTGCGCGCCGTGCAGGGCCCGCCCCACGCGGACAATCCGCTGATCCAGCAACTGATGCTGCAGGAGCTCGCCGGCCTGGAGAACCTGCCGCTGCACATCCCGATGCCCGCCGACCGGCGCCTGCAAGGCATCTGCCTGGCGCTGCTGCAAACACCGGATCACCCCAACACCCTGGAGGACTGGGCGCAGCAGGCCGGCGCCAGTTCACGGACGCTGGCGCGCCTGTTCCAGCAGCAGCTGAAGATGAGTTTCAACGCCTGGCGCCAGCAACTGCGCCTGATGGAAGCCCTGCCCCGCCTGCTCGCCGGGGACAGCGTGCAGCGCGTGGCGCAGGATCTGGGTTACGGCAGCGCGCGGGCGTTCAGCGCGATGTTCCGCCGTTTGCTCGGGGACAATCCCCGGGAGTACCTCAACGCCCTCAACCAGCTCGGTTCGATCAGTGCATCTCGGTGAACGCGAGCTTCACGCCGATGGCGATCAGCACCGCGCCCATGGTGCGGTCGAACCAGTGGCCCATGCGGGCGAAGCCGGCGCGCACGCGCTGCTGGCTGAACAGCAGGGCCACCAGGCAGAACCAGGTCGCGGTGGCCGCCGCCAGGTAGACCCCGTAACCGGCCTGCACCGCCAGCGGCGTGTGCGGGTTGATCACCACGGTGAACAGCGACAGGAAGAACAGCGTGGCCTTGGGGTTCAGCCCGTTGGTCACGAAGCCTGAGGTGAACGCGCCGCGGGCGGTGCGCTCGCCGGCCTCCTTGTGCAGATCGTCGGTGACGGCCGGCGCCGGCTGCGCGCGCAGGGCCTTGTAGCCGATGTACAGCAGGTAAGCGGCGGCGGCCCATTTCAGGGCGTTGAACAGCACGATCGACTGCGACACGATCAGGCCGATGCCCAGCAGCGAATAGCCTACATGCAGGAAAATCGCCGTGCCCACGCCCAGCGCCGTCCAGGTGCCGGCGCGCCGGCCGTGGGTCACGCTCTCGCGCACCACCACGGCGAAGTCCGGGCCGGGGCTGGCCACGGCCAGCAGGTGGATCAGTGCAACGGTCAAGAACTCGGTCCAGTACATGGGGACTCCTTTTTGAACAGTACGAATCTGAAGAGAACTCAATGTGGCGAGGGAGCTTGCTCCCGTTCGGCAGCGCAGCAGCCGCTTAGCGGAACACACTGTCGGGCCTGTCGGCCGCACGGCACGGCGGGAGCAAGCTCCCTCGCCACAGGGTAACCAATTGTTTCATCTGGTAGGCTCGGCAGATTACGCCTTCCGTTCACCGCACAAAAGGTACAGTTGATGACGAACGCCCGCCGCGCCGTATTCCTCGATCACCCTTCCCTGGATCTGGGCGATCTCGACCTGAACCCCTTGCGCGAGTGCTTCAGCGACCTGCAACTGTTCGCCCAGACCCTGCCGGAGCAGGTCGCCGAACGCCTGAACGGCGCCGCCGTGGCGATCACCAACAAGATCGTCATCGACGCGGACGCCATGGCGGCCAACCCGGACCTGAAGCTGATCCTGATCACCGCCACCGGCACCAACAACGTCGACCTGACCGCCGCAAAGGCCCGCGGCATCACCGTGTGCAACTGCCAGGCCTACGGCACGCCGTCGGTGGCGCAGCACACGATCATGCTGCTGCTCAACCTCGCCACCCGTTTGGGCGACTACCGACAAGCCGTCGGCGAAGGCCGCTGGCAACAGGCCAAACAGTTCTGCCTGCTGGACTACCCGATCGTCGAACTGGAAGGCAAGACCCTCGGCCTGCTCGGGCACGGCGAACTGGGCGGCGCGGTGGCCCGCCTGGCCGAAGCGTTCGGCATGCGCGTGCTGTCGGGACAGATTCCGGGACGGCCGGCGCGGCCGGACCGCGTGCCGCTGGCGGAACTGCTGCCGCAGGTCGACGCCCTCACCCTGCACTGCCCGCTCAACGAGCACACCCGCCACTTCATCGGCGCCCGGGAACTGGCGTCGATGAAGCCCGGCGCGTTTGTGGTCAACACCGCCCGCGGCGGCCTGATCGACGAGCAGGCGCTGGCCGACGCCCTGCGCAGCGGCCACCTCGGCGGCGCGGCCACCGACGTGCTGAGCACCGAGCCGCCGGTCAACGGCAATCCCCTGCTGGCCGCCGACATTCCGCGCCTGATCGTCACGCCGCACAACGCCTGGGGCAGCCGCGAGGCGCGGCAGCGCATCGTCGGGCAACTCACCGAAAACGCCCACGCATTCTTCAGCGGTGAGGCGCTGCGGGTCGTCAATTGATAGACTGCGGCACTTTTTTTTCCAAGGAGCAGTTATGGATCCGCGCAGTGAAGTACTGCTTCGTCAGGCCGAGTTATTCCAAGGGTCGGTGCTGCTGGCCGGGCTGCCCGCCGACGATCTGCTCGGGCGCCTGCCCGACGCGTTCGGCTGGTGCTGGCATGCCGGCGATCAGGCCATGCTGGAAGCGCGCTTCGCCGGACGCAGCCACTTCGGCGTGAACGTCCCGGAACGCGGGTTCGACAGCGCGGTGGTGTTTCTGCCCAAGGCCAAGGACCTGACCGACTACCTGCTCAACGCTGTGGCCGCGCGCCTGGCCGGGCGCGAGGTGTACCTGGTCGGTGAAAAACGCGGCGGCATCGAAGGCGCGGCCAAGCAGCTCAATCCGTTCGGCAAGCCGCGCAAGCTCGACAGCGCCCGCCATTGCCAGCTCTGGCAGGTGACGGTGGCCGACGCGCCGGCGGCCAAACCGCTGGAAAGCCTGGCCCAGACCTATGAACTGCCGTTGGCCGAAGGGCCGCTCAAGGTGATCAGCCTGCCGGGCGTGTTCAGCCACGGCCGGCTGGACCGCGGCAGCGCCCTGCTGCTGGAGCACCTGGACAAACTGCCGGGCGGCCATCTGCTGGACTTCGGCTGCGGCGCCGGTGTGCTGGGGGCGGCGGTCAAGCGTCGCTACCCGGACACCCAGGTGACCATGCTGGACGTCGATGCCTTCGCCGCCGCCAGCAGCCGCCTGACCCTGGCGGCCAACGGTCTGGAAGGCGACGTGCTGACCGGCGACGGCATCGATGCCGCCCCGCTGGGCCTGAACGCGATCCTGACCAACCCGCCGTTCCACACCGGGGTGCACACCGATTACCAGGCGACGGAAAACCTGCTGCGAAAAGCGGCCAAACATCTGAAAACAGGTGGCGAACTGCGACTGGTGGCCAACAGTTTCCTCAAGTACCAACCGTTGCTCGAGGAGCATCTGGGCGCCTGTTCGGTGAGGGCCGAAGGCCAGGGTTTCCGGATCTACAGCGCCAAGCGCGGCTGAAAATTTGTACTTGCCCAATCGGATTTGCCTAGGCAGAATCCGCTCCGTCCTAGGGGAGTAGTCTCCCACGAGCGCCAAGCTCGTCCGGCATACGTCAACACACTTGATCCGCAGATCATGGCGTATGCGACCCCAGCGTCCGCACCAGACGGACCGCAGGGTTTGACAAGACCTATGACACGCACACCTTACCCGGGGCGGGGAGGCTGTACGTGTCATAGCCGTGTCGACCCGCCCCCTTAGGAAATCCTGATGCTGGACTCGTTGCTCGTTCCCACCGCCATCGTTGCCCTCGCCGAAATCGGCGACAAGACGCAACTGCTCGCGCTCATTCTCGCCGCACGCTTTCGCAAACCCTGGCCGATCATCGCCGGCATCGTCGCCGCGACCCTGGCCAACCACGCCGCTGCCGGTGCGGTCGGCGCCTGGTTCGGCAGTTTCTTCTCAGACTCCGTCCTGCACTGGATCCTCGCCGCAAGCTTCGCCGCCACGGCCCTGTGGACCCTGGTGCCGGACAAGATGGACGACGACGAGGCCAGCACGGCCCGCAAGTTCGGGCCGTTCCTGACCACGCTGATCGCGTTCTTCCTGGCGGAAATCGGTGACAAGACCCAGATCGCCACGGTGATGCTGGCGGCGCAGTATCCGGAGCTGTGGCTGGTGATCATCGGCACCACCGCGGGCATGCTGATCGCCAACGTGCCGGTGGTGCTGGCGGGGAATTTCGCGGCGGAGAAACTGCCGCTGACGCTGATCCGTCGCCTGGCGGCTTCGGCCTTCATGATTCTGGCGATCGTCGCGGTGTACAAGGCGATGCAGAGCAGCGGCTGGATCTGATGACCGTGGCGAGGGAGCTTGCTCCCGCTGGGTCGCGAAGCGCCCCCACCCCTGCCGATGCGGTTCAACCGCTACGCCGCGATGACAGGGTTGACGGCTGCTTCGCAGCCGAACGGGAGCAAGCTCCCTCGCCACAGAGGCCTCTGTGCTTCAGGACTTCGGCGCTTTCTCGTACAACGGCATCACCTTCGGAATCGCCGCCTGCAACGAGGCGATCCGGCTGGACGAGGCCGGGTGCGTGCTCATGAACTCCGGCGGCGCGCCTTCCGAGGCCTTGCTCATCTTGTTCCACAGGGTGATCGCGGCGTTCGGGTTGTAGCCGGCCCGGGCGGCGAGTTCGAGGCCGATCAGGTCGGCTTCGTTTTCGTTGGCGCGGCTGTTGGGCAGGGTCATGCCGTAGTTGGCCACCGCGTCGGCGAGAGCCAGGCTGTCCTGGCCCAGGCCGAGCAACGCACCGGCCCCCTGCTTGGCCATTTCGATACCATAGGCCTTGGACATCGCTTCACGGCCATGCTCGCGCAGGGCGTGGGCGATTTCATGGCCCATGACCGCGGCGATTTCGTCGTCGGTCAGTTTCAGGCTGTCGATCAGCCCGGTGTAGAAAATGATCTTGCCGCCGGGGCCGCAGTTGGCGTTGAGCTCATCGCTCTTGATCAGGTTGACTTCCCACTTCCACTGCGCGGCATCCGGACGGAAGTTCGGCGTCTGCGCAATCAGCCGGTTCGCGATGGCCTGAACGCGTTTCGCATCATTGCTGGTCTTGTCCAGCACACCCTTGCCGGACGCCTCGCCCACGGTCTTCTGATAGGACTGGGCATACATCTGGTCGACCTCTTGCGAGGACAGCATGCTGAACATGTACTGCTTGCGCTCCACGCCCACGGCTCCGCCGCTGGTGGTATTGACCGACTGACAGCCGGCCAGCGTCAACGCTGCGCCCAGCGCACCTGCAACCAAAATCTTGTTCATTCAAAAACTCCCTGAAAACCTGCGCGTATCCTAGGCGGGTAAAGGTATCCGCGCCAGATCCAACAGACGTGTTGCATGCACTTTCAGAAAGCCTCCGCACACCCTGTAGGAAAAAATTCATACCCGCCGCAACGCCTTCCGCCACTACGTCACGCACCGATCCATTTGCGACATCTTTCCTCCATTGCGCCGCAATCCGCTCATGGCCCCGTGCCCGCTGCCGATACATCAGCGCAGACGTCTTCCTGCGTGCGGAGCTCCCATGAAATTCAAGTCGATCCAGTTTTCCGTGGCGGCCCTGGCCGGCGCCATCGTTCTCAGCGTGGTGGCCGCGCTGGTGCTGTATGCGCTGTTTTCCGGCGCCCGGACGCAAGACATGGTGCAGGAACGCACCCAGGCCCAGTTCGAGCAGGTCATCGAACAGCGCCTGACGTCCCTGGCGCAGACCCAGGTCAGCCAGATCCAGCGCGAGCTCGAAGCGCCGCTGCTGATCGCCGGCGGGCTGGTGCGGGTCAACGCCCTGCTCGGCACGCCGGGCGCCGACGGCCAGCCCCGCCTGACCGTCAGCCGCGAGCAGCTGATCAGCCTGATCAAGGAAAACGTCGAGAAGAACCCGAAGATCCTCGGCACCTACATCGGCTGGGAAAAGGACGCCCTGGACCACAACGACGCCGCCTACGTCGGCACCAAAGTGGTGGGCATCGACGCCGCCAACGGACGCTTCCTGCCGTGGTGGTTCCGCAACGACGACGGCACCCTGGGCCTGGACAAACTGGTGGATGTGGACGACCAGAAGGTCCTGTCCACCGGCGTGCGCGCCAGCGAGTACTACCTGTGCTCGAAGGAAACCAAGAAGTCCTGCGTGATCGACCCGGCGCCGTACAAGGTCGGCGACAAAGTCGTGATGCTCGCCTCGTTCATCGAGCCGATCATGCTCAACGGCGCGTTCCAGGGCATCGTCGGCGCCGACCTGTCGGTGAACTTCATCCAGGAGATGCTCCTGGCCGCCAACCAGAAACTGTACGCCGGCGCCGGGCAGATGGCCCTGATCGGCGGCAACGGCCGGATCGTGGCCTACACCAAGGACCCGAGCAAGTTCGGCGAGAAGGTCAGCGACATCCTCGACAGCCAGCAGATCGCCAACATGGCCAATCTCAAGCGCGGCGAAGTCACCTACACCGTCAGCAAGGAACAGGGCCGGATCGAGCTGTACCTGCCGTTCGGCATCGGCCAGACCGACGCGCGCTGGACCCTGATGCTGCAATTGCCGCTGAACGCGGTGATGGCCGATCTGCAGAAACTCCAGGGCGACCTCGACGCCCAGCGCAAATCCGACACCTTCGGCATGGCCATGGTCGGCCTGGTCATCGCCGGTCTCGGCCTGCTGGTGATCTGGCTGGTGGGCCACGGCATCGCCCGTCCGCTCAAGCAGATGGTGACCATGCTCGACGACATCGCCCAGGGCGAAGGCGACCTGACCCGCCGCCTGAGCAGCGACCGCAGCGATGAGTTGGGTTCGATCGCCAAAGGCTTCAACACCTTCCTGGCCAAGCTGCAGGCGATGATCACCCAGGTGGTGACGTCGGTGCAGAGCGTCAGCGATTCGTCCGAGCACACCGCCGACATCGCCATCCGCACCAACATCGGCGTGCAGAAGCAGATGGCCGAGATCGACCAGGTGGCCACCGCCGTGCAGGAGATGACCGCCACCGCCCAGGACGTGGCGCGCAACGCGACCCAGGCCGCGCAGGCGGCCAGCCATGCCGACCAGGCCGCCAGCCAAGGCATGCAGATCGTCAGCGACACCTCGAAGTCGATCGGCGTGCTGGCCGTGGAGATCGGCAAGGCCGTGGAAGTGGTGCAGGCGCTGGCCAAGGACAGCGAGAACATCAACGCGATCCTCATCGCCATCCGCGCCATCGCCGAACAGACCAACCTGCTGGCCCTGAACGCGGCCATCGAAGCGGCCCGCGCCGGCGAGCAGGGTCGCGGGTTCGCCGTGGTGGCCGACGAGGTGCGCAACCTGGCGCAGAAGACCCAGCAGGCCACCGAAGAAATCCAGAGCATGATCCAGCAACTGCAGCAGGGCACCCGCGAAGTGGTGCGGGTCATGGAAGACAGCCAGAGCCGCACCGACGAAAGCGTGCAGCACGCAGCCAAGGCCGCCGAGGCGCTGGAGACCATCACCCAGGCGGTGTCGGTGATCAACGACATGAACACCCAGATCGCCAGCGCCGCCGAGGAACAGAGCGCGGTGGCCGACGACATCAACCGCAACGTGATCAACATCGGCCAGGTGGCCAACGAAGTGGCGGGCGGCGCCGACGAATCGAGCTCGGCCAGCGCCGACCTGACCAAGCTGGCAGAGCAGCAGCGCCGGCTGATCAATCAGTTCAAGGTCTGACCCGGCGGGAAGGCCCTGCGGGCCTGCTGGCGATGGCGGCTTGGCTGGCACAGGGATGCCGGATGTGCCGGCCTCATCGCTTGCAGGCAAGCTCCCACAGGGTTCGGTGAGAGCCGCAGACTCCGCATGCACCCACGATCCCCTGTGGGAGCCAGCCTGCTGGCGATGGCGGTGGGTCAGGCACAGGTGATGTCGGATGTGCCGGCCTCATCGCTTGCAGGCAAGCTCCCACAGGGTTCGGTGAGAACCGCAGATTCCGCATGCACCCACGATCCCCTGTGGGAGCCAGCCTGCTGGCGATGGCGGTGGGTCAGGCACAGGCGATGCCGGATGTGCCGGCCTCATCGCTTGCAGGCAAGCTCCCACAGGGTTCGGTGAGAAC
>NZ_JBIVHR010000078.1:0-29147 GCF_044749305.1 Pseudomonas sp. NPDC089534
CTGTCGGGGGACTATGACTTCCAGTTCATGATCGAGGAGCTGGCGGTCGGCGCTCAGTTCAAACTGCCGTACATCCACGTCGTGGTGAACAACTCGTACCTGGGATTGATCCGCCAGGCCCAGCGCGGATTCGATATGGACTATTGCGTGCAGCTGTCCTTCGATAACCTGAACGCGCCGGAGCTCAACGGTTACGGCGTCGACCACATCGCGGTCGCCGAAGGCCTCGGCTGCAAGGCGCTGCGCGTGTTCGAACCGGCCGGCATCGCCCCTGCCCTGCGCCAGGCCGAACAGTTGATCGAGGAGTTCAAGGTACCGGTGATCGTCGAGATCATCCTGGAGCGTGTGACCAACATCTCCATGGGCACCGAGATCAACGCGGTCAACGAGTTCGAAGACCTGGCGCTGGTCGGCAACGACGCGCCGACGGCGATTTCGCTGCTCGATTGACCGCTGACCGCTCTCTGCGGGAGCGAGCTTATGTGTGGCGAGGGAGCTTGCTCCCGCTCGGCTGCGAAGCAGTCGTAACGCTTTTCGGGTCGCTTCGCGCCCCAGCGGGAGCAAGCTCCCTCGCCACACAAGCCTGCCCCTGCAAGAGAGGGTGGATTCAACAAGACATTTACGGGAGACCACCATGCCGCGTTTCGCAGCCAACCTGTCCATGCTGTTCACCGAGCAGGATTTCCTTGCCCGTTTCGACGCCGCCGCCAAGGCCGGCTTCAGCGGCGTCGAATACCTGTTCCCCTATGATTTCAGCTCGGCCGACATCAAGGCCAAGCTCGACGCCAACGGCCTGACCCAGGTGCTGTTCAACCTGCCGGCCGGCGACTGGGCCAAGGGCGAGCGCGGCATCGCGTGCCTGCCGGACCGGGTCGAGGAGTTCCGCGCCGGGGTCGACCTGGCCATCGCCTACGCCCAGGTGCTGGGCAACACCCAGGTCAACTGCCTGGCCGGCATCCGCCCGCAGGGCGTGGACGACGCCACCGTGGAAAAGACCTTCGTCGCCAACCTCAAGTACGCGGCCGACAAGCTGCAGGCGGCGGGCATCAAGCTGGTGATGGAAGCGATCAACACCCGCGACATCCCGGGCTTCTACCTGAACAACACCGCACAGGCCCTGTCGATCCGCGAGCAGGTCGGCAGCGCCAACCTGTTCCTGCAGTACGACATCTACCACATGCAAATCATGGAAGGCGACCTGGCCCGCACCCTGCAATCGCACCTGGGCGAGATCAACCATGTGCAGCTGGCGGACAACCCTGGGCGCAACGAGCCGGGCACCGGCGAGATCAACTACCGCTTCCTGTTCGAACACCTGGACCGCATCGGCTACCAGGGCTGGGTCGGCTGCGAATACAAGCCGCTGACCACCACCGAAGCGGGCCTGGGCTGGCTCAAGACCCACAACGCGATCTGAACCAATGCCCTGTGGCGAGGGAGCTTGCTCCCGCCGGGGCGCGCAGCGGCCCTGAAAACGACGCGACCGCTGCGCGGCCGAACGGGAGCAAGCTCCCTCGCCACAGGGCCAGGCACATTATCCGGCAAGACAAAAACAAGAGGATTTTCTCATGGCTAAAATCGGATTCATCGGCACCGGCATCATGGGCCACCCAATGGCGGCGAACCTGCAGAAGGCCGGTCACAGCCTGTTCCTGTCGGCGCACCACGACGCCGCCCCCGCCGACCTGGTGGCCGCCGGCGCCGTCGCCCTGGCCAACCCGAAGGAAGTGGCCCAGGAAGCCGAATTCATCATCGTCATGGTGCCGGACACCCCGCAGGTCGAGGACGTGCTGTTCCGCGCCGACGGCGTCGCGGCCGGCATCGGCAAAGGCAAGGTGGTCATCGACATGAGCTCGATCTCGCCGACCGCCACCAAGGCCTTCGCCGCCAAGGTCAACGAGAAAGGCGCGCAGTACCTCGACGCGCCGGTGTCCGGCGGTGAGGTCGGCGCCAAGGCCGCGACGCTGAGCATCATGGTCGGCGGCGAGGCCGATGCCTTCGAGCGCGCCCTGCCGCTGTTCCAGGCCATGGGCAAGAACATCACCCTGGTCGGCGGCAACGGCGACGGCCAGACCGCCAAGGTCGCCAACCAGATCATCGTGGCCCTGAACATCCAGGCCGTGGCCGAAGCCCTGCTGTTCGCCTCCAAGAACGGCGCCGACCCGGCCAAGGTGCGCGAAGCGCTGATGGGCGGCTTCGCCTCCTCCAAGATCCTCGAAGTCCACGGCGAGCGCATGATCAAGGGCACCTTCGACCCCGGCTTCCGCATCAGCCTGCACCAGAAGGACCTGAACCTGGCCCTGCAAGGCGCCAAGGAGCTGTCGATCAACCTGCCGAACACCGCCAACGCCCAACAGGTGTTCAGCACCTGCGCAGCCATCGGCGGCAGCAACTGGGACCACTCGGCGCTGATCAAGGGCCTGGAGCACATGGCCAACTTCTCGATCCGCGACAAGAAATGATCCCTGCCTGAACCTGTGGGAGCCAGCCTGCTGGCGATGGGGTCGACGCGGTGCGTCTGACCGACCGCTGCGCCTGAATCGCCGGCAAGCCGGCTCCCGCAGGGATCCGCGTCGCTCTATCCAATAACAAGAATTCCGGGAGCCCGTCATGTCGGTCGATCCGCAACAACTGCTGCGCGAGCTGTTTGCCACAGCCATCGACGCGGCCCATCCGCAACACGTCCTCGAAGCCCACCTGCCCGCCGACCGCACCGGCCGCGTGATCGTGATCGGCGCCGGCAAGGCCGCGGCCGCCATGGCCCAGGTGGTCGAGCGCTGCTGGCAGGGCGAAGTCTCGGGCCTGGTGGTGACCCGCTACGGCCACGGCGCCCCCTGCGAGAAAATCGAAGTGGTCGAGGCCGCGCACCCGGTGCCGGACGCCGCCGGCCTGGCCGTGGCCCAGCGCGTGCTGGCCCTGGTCAGCGACCTGACCGAAGCTGACCGGGTGATTTTCCTGTTGTCCGGCGGCGGCTCCGCGCTGCTCGCCCTGCCCGCCGCGGGCATCACCCTGGCCGACAAGCAGTCGATCAACAAGGCCCTGCTCAAGTCCGGCGCCACCATCGGCGAGATGAACTGCGTGCGCAAGCACCTCTCGGCGATCAAGGGCGGCCGCCTCGGCAAGGCCTGCTGGCCGGCCACCGTCTACACCTATGCGATTTCCGACGTGCCCGGCGACCTCGCCACCGTGATCGCCTCCGGCCCCACCGTGGCCGACCCGAGCACGTCCGCCGAAGCCCTGGCCATCCTCAAGCGCTACGGCATCGAGGTGCCGGCGTCGGTGCGCACCTGGCTGCAGAGCCCCGAGTCGGAAACGGTCAAGCCCGGCGACCCGAGCCTGGCCCGCAGCCATTTCCAACTGATCGCCCGTCCGCAACAGTCGCTGGAAGCGGCGGCGGTGAAATGCCGGCAGGCCGGCTTCAGCCCGCTGATCCTCGGCGACCTGGAAGGCGAGTCCCGCGAGGTGGCGAAAGTCCACGCCGGCATCGCCCGCCAGATCATCCAGCACGGCCAGCCGCTGGCGGCGCCCTGCGTGATCCTCTCCGGCGGCGAGACCACCGTCACCGTGCGCGGCAACGGCCGCGGCGGACGCAACGCCGAATTCCTGCTGAGCCTGAGCGACAGCCTCAAGGGCCAGCCCGGCGTCTACGCGCTGGCTGGCGACACCGACGGCATCGACGGTTCGGAAGACAACGCCGGCGCCCTCATGACCCCGGACAGCTACGCCCGCGCCACCGCCCTGGGCCTGAGCGCCAGCGACGAGCTGGACGACAACAACGGCTACGGCTACTTCCAGGCGCTCGATGCGCTGATCGTCACCGAGCCGACCCGCACCAACGTCAACGACTTCCGCGCCATCCTGATCCTCGAGAGCCCTAAACATGACGCCTGACAAAAAGGTCAAAATCCTCGCCACCTTGGGCCCCGCCGTCGACGGCATCGAAGACATCCGCGAGCTGGTCGAGGCCGGGGTCAACATCTTCCGCCTCAACTTCAGCCACGGCGACCACGCCGACCACGCCAAGCGCTACCAATGGATCCGCGAGGTCGAGCGCCAGCTCAACTACCCGCTGGGGATCCTGATGGACCTGCAGGGCCCGAAGCTGCGGGTCGGCAAGTTCGCCGAGGGCAAGGTGCAACTGCACCGCGGCCAGGCGTTCCGGCTGGACCTGGACGCCACGCCGGGCGACCAGCGCCGGGTCAACCTGCCCCATCCGGAGATCATCGCCGCGCTGGAAGCGGGCATGGACCTGCTGCTCGATGACGGCAAGCTGCGCCTGCGCGTGGTGACCAAGTATTCCGACGCCATCGACACCACCGTGCTCAACGGCGGCGAGCTGTCGGACCGCAAAGGGGTGAACGTGCCGCAGGCGGTGCTCGACCTCAGCCCGCTGACGGCCAAGGACCGCCGCGACCTGAGCTTCGGCCTGGAGCTGGGCGTGGACTGGGTGGCGCTGTCGTTCGTGCAGCGCCCCGAGGACATCCGCGAAGCCCGGGCGCTGATCGGCGACAAGGCGTTCCTGATGGCGAAGATCGAAAAGCCGTCGGCGGTGCAGCAACTGCGGGAAATCGCCGAGCTGAGCGACGCGATCATGGTGGCCCGCGGCGACCTGGGCGTGGAGGTTCCGGCCGAAAGCGTGCCGCAGATCCAGAAGAACATCATCGGCACCTGCCGCCAGCTCGGCAAACCGGTGGTGGTGGCCACGCAGATGCTCGAATCGATGCGCTTCTCGCCGGCGCCGACCCGCGCCGAAGTCACCGACGTGGCCAACGCCGTGGCCGAAGGCGCCGATGCGGTGATGCTGTCGGCGGAGACCGCCTCCGGCGAGTACCCGCTCGAAGCCGTGCAGATGATGAGCAAGATCATCCGCCAGGTGGAGAACGGCCCGGACTACCAGACCCAGCTCGACGTCAGCCGGCCGAAGGCCGAGGCCACGGTGTCCGACGCGATCAGCTGCGCCATCCGCCGCATCAGCAACGTGCTGCCGGTGGCGGTGCTGGTCAACTACAGCGAATCCGGCGCCTCCAGCCTGCGTGCGGCACGGGAACGGCCGAAGGCGCCGATCCTCAACCTGACGCCGAACCTGCAGACCGCCCGTCGCCTGAGCGTCGCGTGGGGCATCCATTCGGTGGTCAACGACCGGCTGCGCCAGGTCGACGAGGTCTGCTCCACCGCCCTGGAGATCGCCCAGGCTCAAGGCATGGCCGAACGGGGCGATACGCTGCTGATCACCGCCGGTGTGCCGTTTGGCCAACCGGGATCGACTAACTCGTTGCGGATCGAGACGTTGATCTGAAGAACACCTTTGCGGTGGTGACAAGACTGTGGCGAGGGAGCTTGCTCCCGCACGGCTGCACAACAGCCGCCTCGGGGACATGACGGTTTTCACAGAAGAACCGCATCGATCCGAGTTGGGGCCGCTCCGCGCCCCGGCGCGAGCAAGCGCCCTCGCCACAGGGATATGCAAGACCTTTTGATTTTCATACTGCCCAGATTTCCCGACATGCCTGCCAACCATTTCAACACCCACTGCCCCGACTGGGCCGAAGCCTTGCTCAACGGTTTCAGCCAGATCTTCCTCCAGCGCCACCCGCTCTGCGGGTTGCTGTGCCTCCTGGCGATCCTGCTGACCGCGCCGGTGCTGTTCGCCGGCGCCCTGCTCGGCGCCGTCGCCGGCCTGCTCACCGCGCAGCGCCGCAACTACGCCAAGGCCGATCGCCAGGCCGGCCTGTTCAGCTACAACGGCGTGCTCATCGGCCTGCTGCTGAGCCTGCACTTTCCCTGGTCGCCGATGTTGCCGCCGCTGATCCTGGCGGCCGGCGGGCTGAGCGCGATGATCACGCAGCAGTGGCTCAAGCGCGTGAGCCTCAAGCAATGCCTGCCCGCCTACACCGCACCGTTCGTGATGCTGGGCTGGATCGCCTTGACCTTCGCCGAACCTGCGGCACCTGCGTCCGCACCCGAAATGAACGTCGTCAACCTGATCGGCGCGGCGCTCAACGGCTTCGGCCAAGTGATGTTCCTCGACCATCCGCTGGCCGGCGCCTTGATCGCCGCCGGCCTGCTGCTCGCCGACCGCCGCGCGTTCGGCTGGGCGCTGCTGGCGTCGGCCGTCGGCCTGGGCGCCAGCCTGCTGCAGCACGACAGCCGGACCGCCCTGCTCGGCCTGGGCGGCTACAACGCCGTGCTGGCCGCCCTCGCCTTCAGCGCGCAGCGCCGGCAACCGTGGCTGCCGCTGGCGGGCATCGGCCTGGCGTTGCTGACGACGCCGCTGTTCGGCGCGCTGGGGCTGGCGCCCCTCACGGCGCCGTTCATCCTCGCCTGCTGGCTGCTGCGCACCGGCACACGCCTGGCGGGCGAACCCGAACCGAACGCCGCGTCTTGCGCTGGCGGGGAGAATCAACCTAGGCTGCGCTGATCTTTTCCCCGAGCGCTTTGAATGAACAGCAACGCCACGTGGCGCGACCGCCTCTACGTGATCATTTTCCAGACCGACACGGTGGCCGGCCGCCGTTTCGACAAGACCCTGCTCCTGATCATCCTCGCCAGCCTGGTGGTGGTGATCCTCGACAGCATCGACGACGTCCACCAGAACTACGCCAGCCTGCTGGCGTACATCGAATGGGGCTTCACGGTCATTTTCCTGGGCGAGTACCTGCTGCGCCTGTACTGCTCGCCCAGGCCCTTGCGCTATGCCTTCAGCTTCTACGGGCTGGTGGACCTGCTGGCGATCGTGCCCGGCATCCTCGCGCTGTACTACGCCGACGCGCAGTACCTGCTGATCATCCGGGTGATCCGGATGCTGCGCATCTTCCGCGTGCTGAAGCTGGGCAACTACCTGAGCCAGGCGCATTACCTGCTCGACGCCCTGCGCGGCAGCAAGCAGAAGATTCTCGTGTTCCTGCTCACGGTCTGCACCCTGGTCACCGTGTTCGGCACCCTGATGTATGTGGTCGAAGGCCCCGAACGCGGCTTCACCAGCATCCCCAAAAGCATCTATTGGGCTATCGTGACCCTGACCACCGTGGGTTACGGCGACATCGTGCCCAAGACCCCGTTGGGCCAGGTGATCTCGTCGATGGTGATGATCACCGGTTACTCGATCATCGCCGTGCCCACCGGGATCTTCACGGCGGAACTGGCCACCGCCATGCGCGGCGGGCAAAAGAGTCACGCCTGCCCGGTCTGCGCCAAGGACAGCCATGAGCAGGAGGCGTCGTTCTGCTCCCGCTGCGGCAATGCGTTGTACAAGAAAATGGAATAAGCAAAGAGCTTTTTAATCTTTAAGCGACTATGCGCAGGCCGCTATAGTCGCTGGCAATTGGCCCACCCCCGGCCGCAACACACCCCAGAACAAGGAATGCGCAGTGAAAAAACTCTTTGGCGCCTCACTTCTCGCCGCCGCCCTCGCCTTCACTGGCGCCGCCCAGGCCGCACCGACCCTGCTGAACGTTTCCTACGACGTGATGCGCGACTTCTACAAGGACTACAACACCGCGTTCCAGAAGCACTGGCAGGCCGAGCACAACGAGAGCATCACCGTGCAGATGTCGTTCGGCGGTTCGAGCAAGCAGGCGCGTTCGGTGATCGACGGCCTGCCGGCCGACGTCATCACCATGAACATGGCCACCGACATCAACGCCCTGGCGGACAACGGCCAACTGGTGCCGAACGACTGGGTGACGCGCCTGCCGAACAACAGCGCGCCGTTCACGTCCGCCACGGTGTTCATCGTGCGCAAGGGCAACCCGAAGGCCCTGAAGGACTGGCCGGACCTGCTCAAGGACGGCGTGCAGGTGATCGTGCCCAACCCGAAGACCTCGGGCAACGGCCGCTACACCTACCTCTCGGCCTGGGGCTATGTGCTCAAGAACGGCGGTGACGAGAACAAGGCCAAGGACTTCGTCGGCAAGCTGTTCAAGCAGGCCCCCGTGCTGGACACCGGCGGCCGCGCCGCCACCACCACGTTCATGACCAACCAGATCGGCGACGTGCTGGTGACCTTCGAGAACGAGGCGGAAATGATCGCCCGCGAGTTCGGCCGCGACCAGTTCGAAGTCATTTACCCGAGCGTGTCCGCCGAAGCCGAACCGCCGGTGTCGGTGGTCGACAAGGTGGTCGAGAAGAAAGGCTCCCGTGCCGCCGCCGAAGCCTACCTCAAGTACCTGTGGTCGCCGGAAGGCCAGGAGATCGCCGCCGCCAACTACCTGCGTCCGCGTGATCCGGCGGTGCTGGCCAAGTACACCGACCGCTTCCCGAAAGTCGACTTCCTGTCGGTGGAGAAGACCTTCGGCGACTGGCGCACCGTGCAGAAGGCCCACTTCAACGACGGCGGAATCTTCGATCAGATCTACACCAACAAGTAAGCCCCCGACGGCAATGAAAAAGGCGACCAAACGGTCGCCTTTTTCATGTGGGGATCACATCGGCGGAGTCACGCCGTCCTTGCCCGCCGAGATCGACTGCGCCGTCAGCGTGCCGTCCGCGCTCTGGGTCACGAACGTGACGATCTTCACCCCGACCTTGAGCAGGCTGCGGTCGCCCGGCAGCAGATTGACGATGGGCACGTCCTCCGGCACCAGGATTTTCTGCTGGCCGCCCTTGTAGTTGACGGTCAGCACCCGGCCGTTGCTCACCACCAGGTCGCCGACGCTGCCGTTGGTCATGCTGCTGCCCTTGGCCAGGTCGAACGGCCGGTGGCCGTCGCCGCTGCCGGCCAGTTCCGGCGGGAACACATGCACCTCCAGCGCCTTGAGCGTGCCGTCCTCCTGGGGAATGGCCGCCGAGCCGATGTAGCTGCCGGGCTTGATGTCTTCGATGTTGGCCAGGGTCACGGCGCGGATCCGGGTGTCCTTGGTCAGCTGGATCACCACGTTCTCGCCGTTGTTGACGTGCACCCTCAAGGTATCGGGGCTGACGGCGGCGATCTCGCCGCGCACGCCCATGCGCATGCCCGGCGCCTCGCCGGCCTGCGCGCCGCCGGCACCGACCAGGCCGATCAAGGCCAGGGTTGCGCCGCAGCGAATCCACTGTCGAAACATCGCGATCCTCCCGTCATGAACTCGAAAACCCACCGACAACATAAGCACGCTATCGAACAAGATGTAAGTGAATGTATCATCGGCGCTCAACGGCCGGACGCAAGGTTCGCCGATGGACGACCTCCTCCGGGACGCCACCTATTCCGCAACGGAATAATTGATATCGATCCAGGACCGCTACCGCCGTCCCGCCGCGTCCCTTAGCCTCACCGCATTCCCATTCGCCGGACCTGAGAAACCCATGACCGCCACAACTCACGCAATGACCCGAGGCATGGTGCTGCTGTTCGCTTTCTGCTGCGGCGCCATCGTTGCCAACATCTACTACGCTCAGCCGATCATCGGCCTGATCGCACCGGACATCGGCCTGAGCGACACCCTGGCCAGCTTCATCGTCTCGCTGACCCAGATCGGCTATGCCCTGGGCCTGTTCTTCCTGGTGCCGCTGGGCGACCTGCTGGAGAACCGCCGCCTGATGATCGCCACCACCGTGGTGGCCATCGCCAGCCTGCTCGGCGCGGCGTTCACCGAACAGCCCAACGTGTTCCTGCTGATCTCGCTGCTGGTGGGCTTCAGCTCGGTGTCGGTGCAGATCCTGATCCCGCTGGCCGCGCACCTGACGCCGGAGGAATCCCGTGGCCGGGTGGTCGGCGGGATCATGGGCGGCCTGCTGCTGGGCATCCTGCTGGCGCGGCCGGTGTCGAGCGTGGTGGCCGACCACTTCGGCTGGCGCGCGATGTTCATGATCGCGGCGGCGCTGATGGCGGCGATCAGCGCCGTCCTCGCCTTCACCGTGCCCAAGCGCCAGCCGGACCACAGCGCCTCCTACGGCCAGTTGATCGGCTCGCTCTGGACGCTGCTGCGCCAGCAGCCGGTGCTGCGCCAGCGGGCGTTCTACCAGGGCTGCATGTTCGCCGCCTTCAGCCTGTTCTGGACCGCCGTGCCGCTGGAGCTGGCGCGCAACCACGGCCTGTCCCAGAGCCAGATCGCGATCTTCGCCCTGGTCGGGGCCATCGGCGCCGTCGCCGCCCCCATCAGCGGCCGCCTGGCCGACGCCGGCCACACCCGCATCGCTTCGCTGCTGGCCATGCTGTTCGCCGCCCTGAGCTTCTTGCCCGCCTTCATCCACCCGGCCTACAGCGTGATCGGCCTGGCCGTCACCGGCGTGGTGCTCGACTTCTGCGTGCAGATGAACATGGTGCTCGGCCAGCGGGCGGTCTACACCCTGGACGCCAAAAGCCGCGGCCGCCTCAATGCGCTGTACATGACCAGCATCTTCATCGGCGGCGCCTTCGGCTCGTCGGTGGCCAGCACGGTGTACGAGCATGGCGGCTGGCTGTGGATCGTGATCGTGGGCAGCGCGTTTCCGCTGCTGGCGCTGGCGCGGTTCTTGAGTGTGGCGAAGAGGCCGGCGCTGGCGACGGCGTAAGTGCCGAGCGCTTCGCGAGGAAGCCGTATCGCCGCTCCCTCCCAGGATTTGCGCAACGAACAAATCCTGGGAGGGAGCCAGCCTGCCGGCGATGGCGAGCGTCAGGACGCCGCAGGGCAGTCAATAGCGAACCAGCTTCTCCATGGCCGCATCCGCCAAAAACGAAGAACGGCTCTTGATGTTGTGCTCGCGCACATACCGGTCGATTCGCTGGATCACATAACCGGGCAGCGTCACGTTGACCTTTTCGGTCTTGCCCATGTAAGGCGAAACATCCAGTTCCAGCATGCCCCAGCCCATTCCCGCGAACTCCGGGTTGCTGCGATGGGCGGCCGCCGAGGTCGGCATGGGAACAGACTGCCCGCCCGCCGCCATTTCCTGCAGCATGAGATGCGCAACCTCAACGGCCGCCTTGTAGGCATCCTCGAAGGTGTCACCAGCCGTGACCGCACCCGGAATATCGGGGATCTGGATGCCGATGGCCGTGTTTTCATCGCCCCATTCGATGCAGATCGGGTATTGCATTACGGATCTCCTGTTTGACCGGCTGACGGGTTGAACAGCCCGGCGCGCCGCCTGATGCTCTTGACCGTCCCAAGCGGCAAATCCTTCTTCGGATGCGGGACGGGAATCGAGTACGGACTGTAGCGATGAGTAAAGATGTGATGACTGCCGGTGACACGATCCAGTACCCAACCTGCGTCCTCCAGCTCCTTGATCAATAGCCTGCTCTGCACCCACCGCCTCTTTGGCCCGGCCCATAAAAAAATAACTCCAGAGTTATGTTTACTCAAGCACAGGATTGGCCGGGACGACGCTCGGTTGTTTTGCAACATGTGATCGAGCGGAACCTGCGGTATTACACTCGGCACCTTCTGCCGACCTATCAATGCCGAACCTGCAAGGAAAACCGGATGGACCGTCTCGCCGCCATGGAAACCTTCGTCTGCGTCGTGGAAACCGGCTCGTTTTCCGCGGCGGCCAGGCGCCTGGACATCGGCCAGCCCGCCGTGTCGAAAACCATCGCACAACTCGAAGCCCGGCTCGCCGTGCGCCTGTTGCTGCGCTCGACCCGGGGCCTGACGCCCACCGAGGCCGGGTTGGCGTACTTCGAGCGGGCCAAGCGCACCCTGGAAGAGGCCGACGAAGCCGACAACGCCGCCCGCGGCAGCGCCAGCGGCCTGAGCGGCAACCTGCGGGTCAGCGCCGCCGTGACGTTCGGCCGGATGAACGTGGTGCCGCGCCTGGGGTTGTTTCTCGACCAGCACCCGCAGTTGAGCGTCGACCTGATGCTCGATGACCGCAACATCAACCTCATGGAAGAAGGCATCGACGTCGCCCTGCGCATGGGCAACCTCGTCGACTCGGGCCTGACGGCACGCAAGATCGCCTCCTGCCGCCGGGTCGTGCTGGGAACCCCGGCCTACTTTGCCCGACACGGCATCCCCACCTGCCCCGCCGATCTGGGTCGGCACCAAGCCACCGTGTACAACCGCAGCGGCGGCGCGACCTGGACGTTTTCAAAGGACCGCGAAGAGCAGACCGCCACCCTGAGCGGACGCCTGCGGGTCAGTGCCGCCGAAGGCCTGCGCGCGGCCGTACTCGCCGATCAAGGCTTGAGCGTCGCCTCCTGGTGGATGTTCGAGCCGGAACTGGCCAGCGGTGCGGTGGTGGAAGTCCTGGAGGACTGGACGCTGCCGGACCAGGATCTCTGGGCGGTGTTCCCGACAGGCCGGATGGCCAGCGCCAAGGCAAAGGCATTCGTTGATCATGTGCAGAAAACGCTGACGCCGAAGGGCTGAAAACATTCACGTTTCGTTTATTGCGATTTTCGATTAATTCGAATAACGTCCCGGCATCCATCTCCCAGAATGCTGGAACAGTACTATGTCCACGATCGTTCATCCCTCCATCAATCTCCCCGCCGAACGCGAAATCCGGGCTGCCATGGAGGGCCAGCGTGCCCTGTCGGCTTACCTGGCCACCCGGCACGAAACCCAGCACATCCAGATCTTCGATGAGCGCAACGAAGCGCACCGGGTCGAACTGCCCACCTCGGCATTGCGCCTGCTGGCCGACATTCTCGCGGCACTGGCCGAAGGCAACGCCGTGAAGGTCGTGCCCGTGCACGCCGAACTGACCACGCAGGAAGCCGCCGATCTGCTCAACGTCTCACGCCCGCACCTCATAAAGCTGCTGGAGAGCGGTGAGTTGTCCTACCACAAAACCGGCAAGCACCGACGTGTGCGCTTTGCCGATCTGATGGACTATAAGGCCCGGCGCGAAACCGCCAGCGAGCAGGCAATGGCGCTTCTCGCGGAGCAGGCACAGGCGTTAAGGACAGGATACGAGTGAGGCATTCCTCTTTCACCGCTGTATACGATGCGTGTGTTTTGTACCCGGCCCCATTGAGGGACTTCCTGATGTGGCTCGCCCTCTCCGGGCTTTTTCGGGCGAAATGGACCAAGGAGATTCACCGCGAATGGAAACGCAACCTGCTGAAGAACCGCACCGACCTGAGCATGGAACAACTGGATCGCACATCGGAACTGATGGATCGTGCGGTTCCCGATGCCTGTGTCGACGGCTACGAGGATCTCGTCACCGGACTGTCGCTGCCCGACCGGGATGACCGTCATGTGCTGGCGGCCGCCATACGCTGCGGCGCCGGCGTGATCGTGACGTTCAACCTCAAGGACTTTCCTGAAACGCACCTCGCCGGCTTCGGCATCGAGGCGCAACACCCGGATGAATTCGTCGAGAACCTGTTCCATCTGGATTCGTCAGCCGTCGTCAGAGCCGCCCAACGTCAGCGCCAGCAACTGAAGACACCGCCGATGGAGGTCGAACCGTTTCTGAATCTGCTGCAACGGCAAGGCCTGGCCCGATCGGTAGGGGCACTCAACGGGTTTCGGGCGATGCTCTGAAAGCGCCCGCACAACCGCCAGACAGCAAAACGGCGATCCAAGGATCGCCGTTTTTCATTCATTGCCCGTACTGTTTGCCCAACCCCGCCGGCACGCCGTGGATATTGGTCTCCTCCCACGGCCCGTTGGGGCTGATCGAGCGGCTCCAGCCGTTGTTCCAGCGGTAGTAGGTGCGCTGGCGGTAGAAAGTGTCGGGCTGGTCGTCGAGGACGTACACGCCCAGCTTCTGGTCCCAGTGGCTGTTGCCGCCCGGCGGCGGGGCGAAGCTGGCGGAGGTGCGCGGAACCGGTTTGGCCGGTTTGGCGGGAAGGCCCGGCTTGGCCGGTGTCGCCGGCGTCGACGGTTTGGGACCTGGCTGCGACGGCGGGATCGGCGGCAGCCGCGTCGGTTCAGGTTGCTGCACCGCACAGGCGCTGAGCCCAATGGCCAACGTGATGATGGTGATTCGGGCAAGGGCATTCATGGCGGTGCGTTCCTGAGGTTGTCCGGCCTATTTGTCCGGGCTGTCGATGGTCAGTGTCTGCGGCGCGGTGGTGCTGCTCGCCAATGGCTGGCTGCGGCCGACCCACTCTCCCGCCGTCGGTTGACCGGCACGGGAAACGCGCGCAACCAGTTGGACTTCAGGGAAGTTCGACAGTTTCAACTGCGGCATCATCGCGTCGGCATCGCCCAGCTCGACGGTCACCGGCAGGTCCGCGACGGTCAGGCGCTTGGCCGCCAGCGGCGCCGGAGGGCCCGAAGTGGCGCGGGCGAAGATGAACACGCTGTCGCCCGGCTGCACCTTGCCCTTGAGCTCACTGGCCAGGGCAACGCTGACCTTGAGCCGTGCGGCCGCCTTCGGCGCCGGCGCCTGGGCGACCTTGCCGCCGCTGGCCACCAGTTTCTCGGTGGCGCGGTCGATGCCGCCCTGCAGGGCTTCTCGGGACTTGTCCTGGGGCGGCAGTTGCGCCAGCAGACGGTTCCAGTAATCGATGGCTTCCTGGTAACGCTCGCCTTCGAAGGCGGCGATGCCCAGCAGGCCGAGGCTGGTGACTTCCTTCGGATCGGCCTTCAGCGCTTCGTCGGTCAGGGCCTTGACCTTGTCCGACCACTTCTTGCCGTCGGCGAAATACTGCGCCTGGGCCCATTGGCCCAGCAGCTCCGGCTGACGCCCGGCCAGGTTGACCGTTCGCTCGAACATCTTCGCCGCGTCCGCCGGTCGGTCCTGGGCCATGTAGGTGCGACCGAGGAAGTACAGGCCTTCGGCCGAATCCGGTTGCGCCTCCACCGTGCGTTCAAGGCGCCGGGTCATCTCTTCCATCGACTGCGGCGCCTGGGCGAACTCCCGGGTCAGCTCGACCTTGTCGCTGGCACCGAAATGCAGGTACAGCCCCAGGCCCAGCACCGGCACCAGCACCGCCGCCAGCAGCGGCAACGGCTTGCCCAGGCGGGAAACCCGCGCCGGCGCCACGCCTTCGGTGTCGGCCAGCAGCTCACGGGCCGCTTCGGCGCGGCCGCTGTCCATCTGGGCGGCGTCAAGCACACCCTCGGCCTGCTGCGCCTGCAGTTCGGCCACGCGTTCCTGGTACAGCGCGACGTTCAGGGCGGTGCGGTCTTCCTCGCGCTGGGCACGGCGGCCGCGCAGCACGGGAATCAGCAGGAAACTCAGGGCGACCAGAAGCAACAGCCCTGCGGCGAGCCAGAAATCAATCATTCTTGGTTTTTATCCAACAGTTGGTCGAGGCGCTGACGCTCTTCGGCGGACAGCGAGGACGGCGTTTCGGCGCGTTGTCCGCGACGGCGGCGGACGATCACGGCGATCACCGCCAGGCCACCGAGCAGCAGCCCGGCAGGGCCGAACCACAGCAGCGCGGTCTTGGCGTTGAGCGCCGGCTTGTAGCGGACGAAATCACCGTAGCGGTCGACCATGAAGTCGATGATCTGCTGATTGTCCTTGCCCTCGCCGAGCATGCGGAAGATCTCCTTGCGCAGGTCGGCGGCGATCGGCGCGTTGGAGTCGGCGATGTCCTGGTTCTGGCACTTGGGGCAACGCAGTTCCTTGGTCAGTTCGCGGAAACGCTCGCGGTCTGCTTCCTTGGCGAACTGGTAGGTGTCGATGGCCGCGTGGGCCACGCCGGCCAGGCTCAAGCCCAGGACGGCGGCGGCGATCCAGCGCTTCATGGCGTGGCCTCATCGACCAGCGCCTGGTACTTGGCCGCCAGTTTCTCCCGCCAGACCTGCTCGTCGATCACCCCCACGAACTTGTCGCGGATGATGCCCTTGGCGTCGATGAAGAAGGTTTCCGGCGCGCCGTACACACCGAGGTTCAGGCCCAGGGAGCCTTCGTCGTCGCGGATGTCGAGGCGGTACGGATTGTGGAACTCGGCCAGCCACTTCAGGGCGTCGGCGTTGGTGTCCTTGTAGTTGATGCCGTAGATCACCACGCCGCGCTCGGCCAGTTTGTTCAGCACCGGATGCTCGACCCGGCAGGAAATGCACCACGTGCCCCAGACGTTCACCAGGGCCGGCTTGCCGAGGATGTCGGCGCGGGTCAGGGTCTTGTCGCCCTGCACCGCCGGCAGGGAAAACTCCGGGAACGGCTTGCCGATCATCGCCGACGGCAGTTCCGCAGGGTCCAGGTACAGGCCGCGGTAAAGGAAAACGGCCACCAGCAGGAACACCGCCAGGGGCACCAGCATCAACCAACGTCTCATGCAGCGGCTCCTTCCATGCCCAGCGCTTCACGCACCCGGCTTTTGACTTTGACCCGGTAGCGCCGGTCCAGCGCCGCGAGCACGCCGCCCAGACCGGTCAGCAGCCCGCCGAACCAGATCCAGCGCACGAACGGCTTGACGTGCACCCGCACCGCCCAGGCGCCGTCGCCCAGCGGCTCGCCCAGGGCGACGTAGAGGTCACGGGTGAAGCCGGCGTCGATCCCGGCTTCGGTCATCATCGAACTCTGCACGGTGTACAGGCGTTTCTCCGGATGCAGCACGCTGACTTCCTTGCCGTCGCGCAGGACGCGGACGGTGCCCTTGTCGGACGTGAAGTTCGGCCCCTCGAAGTGCTTGGCGCCCTCGAAGACGAACCGGTAGCCGGCCAGCTCCATCGACTCGCCCGGCTCCAGGCGCAGGTCGCGCTCGGCGCTGTTCTGGCTCGACAGCACCACGCCCAGGGCGCAGACGGCGATGCCCACGTGCGCCAGGTGCATGCCCCAATAGCTGCGGGTCAGGCTCGGCAAGCCTTTGATCAGGCCCTTGTGGCGGGTCTTGTCGAAGATGTCGCGCACGCTGGCCAACAACACCCAGGCAGCCAGCAGGAACGTGGCCAGCACCGCCCAGTTGAAATCGCCGTAGGCCACGCCGGCCACCACCGCCAGGCCGACGCTGCCCAGCAGCACCGGAGACAGCATGCCCGCCAGCCATTTCACCGGCGTGTCCTTCCAGCGCACGATCACCCCGACCGCCATCACCACCATCAGCAACGCCATCAACGGGATGAACAACGCGTTGAAGTACGGCGGGCCGACCGACAGCTTGGCACCGCTCAACGCATCGAGAATCAGCGGGTACAGGGTGCCCAGCAGGATCATCGAGGCCGCGACGACCAGGATCAGGTTGTTGCCCAGCAGCAGGGTTTCCCGCGACCACAGGTTGAAGCCGACCTGGCTCTTGACCACCGGCGCCCGCAGCGCGAACAGCGTCAGCGAACCGCCGACCACGAACAGCAGGAACATCAGGATGAACACGCCGCGTTCCGGATCCGAGGCGAACGCGTGCACCGAGGTCAGCACGCCGGAACGCACGAGGAAGGTGCCGAGCAGGCTCAAGGAGAACGCAGCGATGGCCAGCAGCACCGTCCAGCTCTTGAACACGCCGCGCTTCTCGGTGACGGCCAGCGAGTGGATCAGGGCCGTGCCCACCAGCCACGGCATGAACGAGGCGTTTTCCACCGGATCCCAGAACCACCAGCCGCCCCAGCCGAGCTCGTAGTAGGCCCACCACGACCCGAGGGTGATGCCGATGCCCAGGAACGCCCAGGCGACGATGGTCCACGGCCGCGACCAGCGCGCCCACGCCGCATCCAGCCGACCGCCGAGCAGCGCGGCGATGGCGAAGGCGAAGGCCACCGAGAAGCCGACGTAGCCCATGTACAGCATCGGCGGGTGGACGATCAGGCCGATGTCCTGCAGCAGCGGGTTGAGGTCGCGGCCGTCGGCCGGCACCTGCGGCAGGATCCGCGAGAACGGGTTGGAGGTGATGATCAGGAACAGCAGGAAGCCCGTGCTGATCATGCCCATCACCGCCAGCACGCGGGCCAGCATGACCTGCGGCAATTGCCGGGAGAACACCGACACCGCGAAGGTCCAGCCGCCGAGGATCAGGGCCCACAGCAACAGCGAGCCTTCGTGGGCGCCCCACACGGCGCTGAACTTGTAGTACCACGGCAAGGCGCTGTTGGAGTTCATCGCGACGTAGGCCACGGAGAAGTCGTCGGTCATGAACGCGTAGGTCAGGCAGCCGAAGGCGAACAGCAGAAACGCGAACTGGCCCCACGCCGCCGGCTGGGCCAGGCCCATCCACAGGCGGTCGCCGCGCCAGGCGCCGAGCAGCGGCACCACCGCCTGCACCAGCGCCAGGCACAGCGCCAGGATCATGGCCAGGTGGCCGAGTTCGGGAATGAAGATCGCGGACGTCAAGGTTCAGCCCTCCTTCGCCGGTGCCGGCGCCGACTGGCCGCTGTTTTTCAGGGCCTTGGTCACTTCCGGCGGCATGTATTTCTCGTCGTGCTTGGCCAGCACCTCATCGGCCACCACCACGCCGTCGGCGTTGAGCTTGCCGAGGGCGACGATGCCCTGCCCTTCGCGGAACAGGTCCGGCAGGATGCCGCGGTAGGTGATGGTCACGGACTTGTTGAAGTCGGTGACGACGAAGCGCACGTCCAGGGAGTCCGGGGAACGTTGCAGCGAGCCCTGCTCGACCATGCCGCCGGCGCGGATGCGCGTGTCGTGCGGCGCTTCGCCGTTGGCGATCTGGGTCGGGGTGTAGAACAGGTTGATGTTCTGCTGCAGGGCGCTCAGGGCCAGGCCGACGGCGGCGCCGACCCCGACCAGGATCGCCAGGATGATGATCAGACGTTTCTTGCGCAGCGGATTCACTTGCCGTTCTCCCGGCGCAGACGACGCGCCTCCTGTTGCAGATACCGCTTGCGGGCCAGGACCGGCGCCGCGACGTTGAGGGCCAGCACCGCCAGGCAGATGCCGTAGGCCGACCAGACATACAGGCCGTGATGGCCCATGGCGAGGAAATCGCCGAATGACGCGAAACTCATCGGGCGGCCTCCAGGCTGTTCTGCACTTCTTCTTTGACCCAACTGGCGCGGGCTTCGCGCTTGAGCACCTCAAGACGCATGCGCATGAGCAGCACCGCGCCGAAGAAGCAATAGAAGCCCAGTGCCGTCAGCAGCAGCGGCAGCCACATCTCGGCCGGCATCGCCGGTTTTTCGGTGAGGGTGAAGGTCGCGCCCTGGTGCAGGGTGTTCCACCACTCCACCGAGTACTTGATGATCGGAATGTTGATCACGCCGACGATGGCCAGCACGGCGCAGGCCTTGGCGGCGCTGTCGCGGTTGCTGATGGCGTTGCCCAGGGCGATCACACCGAAATAGAGGAACAGCAGGATCAGCATCGAGGTCAGGCGCGCGTCCCAGACCCACCACGAACCCCAGGTCGGCTTGCCCCAGATCGCTCCGGTGACCAGCGCCACGGCGGTCATCCAGGCGCCGACGGGGGCGGCGCACTGCAGGGCGACGTCGGCCAGCTTCATCTTCCAGACCAGCCCGACCACCCCGCACACCGCCAGCATCACGTAGATCGACTGAGCGAGCATCGCGGTGGGCACGTGGATGTAGATGATGCGGAAGCTGTTGCCTTGCTGATAGTCCGGCGGCGCGAAGGCCAGCCCCCAGACGACGCCGACGGCGATCAGCAACACCGCCGAAATGCCGAGCCACGGCAGCATTCTGCTGCTGATGCCGTAAAACCACTTGGGCGAGCCGAGCTTGTGAAACCAGGTCCAGTTCATACTGTTTCCATCACGGGTGCCCTTCGCTGTGAAGGGCCTGGGTCTTTGCTGATCAAATTTTGATCAGACCTCATCATTATTCGCCGACGCTGATCTTCAGGCCAGCCGCTATTGCAAAGGGTGTCAGGGTGATCGCCAGGGCGGCCAGGCTGCCGAGCCACAGGAGATAACCGGTCGCCGGCATGCCCTGCAACGCCGCCTGCAAGGCGCCGCTGCCCAGGATCAGCACCGGGATGTACAACGGCAGGATCAGCAGCGCCAGCAGCAGCCCGCCCCGCTTCAACCCCACCGTCAGCGCCGCGCCCACCGCACCGAGCAGGCTCAGCACCGGTGTTCCCAGCAGCAACGAGAGCAACAGCACCGGCAGACAGGCGGTCGGCAGGCCGAGCATCAATGCCAGCAAGGGAGAGAGCAAAACCAGTGCCAGCCCCGAGAACAGCCAGTGTGCCAGCACCTTGGCCAGTACCAGAAGAGGCAGGGGGTGCGGCGAAAGGACCCACTGTTCCAGGGAGCCGTCCTCGAAATCGCTGCGGAAAAGCCCGTCCAGCGAGAGCAGGACCGACAACAGCGCCGCCACCCAGACTAACCCCGGGGACAAGTTTTGCAACACTTGTGTTTCCGGGCCGACGGCCAGCGGGAACAGCGCGATGACGATGGCGAAGAAAATCAGCGGATTGGCCAGTTCCGCCGGGCGGCGGAACAGCAGGCGGGATTCGCGGGCGACCAGCAGTCCGAACACACTCATGCCGCCCAATTCCCCAGATCGATGTCGCGGTAGCCGACCGGCGTCAGTCCCAGCGTGTGGTGGGTGGTCAGCACCACCAGGCCGCCGCGCCCGCAGTGCCCGGCCAGGTGCGCTTCGAGCTGCGCCACGCCCGACTTGTCGAGGGCGGTGAAGGGTTCGTCGAGGATCCACAGCGGCGGGCTGTCCAGGTACAGGCGCGCCAGGGCCACGCGGCGCTGCTGGCCGGCGGACAGGTTATGGCAGGGAACGTCTTCGAAACCGCGCAATCCGACCGCCGCCAGGGCCTGCCAGATCGCCTCCTTGGGGGCGGGCCGGTGCAGGGCGCAGAGCCAGGCCAGGTTCTCTTCCGGCGTGAGCAGGTCTTTGATGCCGGCGGCATGGCCGATCCACAGCAGGTTGCGCGCCAGTTCGCTGCGCTGCTCGGCCAGCGGACGGCCATTGAGCAGGACCTGACCGCCGGTCGGCTGCATCAGGCCGGCGAGCAGGCGCAACAGGCTGGTCTTGCCGCTGCCGTTGGGACCGCTGATCTGCACCATATCGCCACTGGCCAGTCTCAAATCGAGATTTTCGAACAGAAGCCGCAGGTCTCGCTCGCACGCGAGGGCAACGGTTTGCAGGACAGGACTGGTCAAGGGTTCACGGGCCTTATACGGTTCAAGTCGGCTCTGGGGCGGCCGTTAAAGAGTTGCAGCATAGATGCAATGACGGCCTGATCTAGAGAGCTGCGTCAAACAATTGCAATGTTTTTTGAACGAAGCGAAAGACGGGCGGCATTATACATGCCGTGCCTTACTCCAAAGAGCGCATTTTCCTCAGGTTGTGTCCGCGTATGACAGGCGAAATGAACATTCTCCCGATGCCGCAAACGCCCCCGGTGACGGCCCGTCCCCAGGTGATCAGCGGCGAGCTGCTCAAGCTGCTGACGCCGGTGGACGGGCTGATCGCCGCCGGTCAGAGCGCGAGGGCCGAGGTGCTGTCGCTCAAGCAGACGGACCAGACCTTCGAGCTGCTGCTCAAGGTGACGCTGGACAGCGGCCGCCAGACCACGGTGCAGGCCACCAGCGGCCAGCCGTTTCCCCAAGGCACCAGCCTGGCGGTCGTGCAGACCTCGGCGGGCAACCTGGCCATCACGGTGCAGCAGGCCATCGCCAGCAGCGTCGCCGCCCTCACCCGCATCGACACGGCGCAACTGCCGGCCGGCACGCTGCTGCAAGGCAAGGTGCTGACCGCCCAGGCCCTGCCGCAGGCGCCGGGGCAGCCGACGGTGTACCGTTCGCTGGTCACGCTGCTGAACACGGCGCTGCGCGGCACCACCCTGACCCTGGACAGTCCCCAACCGTTGCGCATCGGCACCTTGCTGTCGGCGCTGGTGCAGGACGCGCAGACCCTGAAATTCCTGCCTATGAGCAGCCGCCAGGACCAGCTCGCGGTCAGCCAGCAACTGGCCAGCCAGCAGAGCCGCCAAGGCTCCCTCGACGGGCTGCTGAAAATGCTGCAGGACCTGCCGCCGGCCACGGACCAGACCTCGGCCGACCTGCGGGCCGCCGTCGGCAAACTGCTCGCCGCCCTGCCCGACGCACAGCAACTGAGCACCCCCAAAGGCCTCGCCCAGGCGTTGGCCAACAGCGGCGCATTCCTCGAAGCCAAACTGCTGGCCGGGCAGAACCCGACGCTGACGCCGGACATGAAAGGCGATCTGCTCAAGCTGATCGCGCAGCTCACGCCGGGCCTGCCGAACAACACCAGCCTCAACGCGATCATCGCCGCCAACACCCTGGCGCAGGCGTTGCCGAGCTTCGTGCGCAACGCGCTGGGCACCCTCGGCCAGGTCAGCGCCAAACCCGTGCCGGGCGGTTTCCCGCTGCCCGAACGGCTGCTGCAGAGCCTGGAAGGTGAAGGCGATCTGGAACAGCTGCTGCGCCTGGCCGCCGCCGCCGTCTCCCGCCTGCAAAGCCATCAGCTGTCGAGCCTGGAGCAGACCGGCCTGACCGACGACGGCCGGCTGCTGAGCACCTGGCAACTGGAAATTCCGATGCGCAACCTGCAGGACATCGTGCCGTTGCAAGTCAAGCTCCAGCGTGAAGAAGCGCCCGAGAAGGAACAACCGGACGAACGCCGGGACAACGACCGCGAACGCAAGCAGCCGCTGTGGCGCGTCGACCTGGCCTTCGACCTGGATCCGCTGGGCCCGCTGCAGGTCCAGGCGCAACTCACCGGCGGCAGCCTGTCGAGCCAGCTGTGGGCCGAACGGCCCTACACCGCCGAGCTCATCGAAAGCCATCTGCACGCGCTGCGCCAGCGCCTGCTGGACGCCGGGCTCAACGTCGGCGACCTCGACTGCCACCTCGGCACCCCGCCGCAAGGCAACCAAACCCGCCTCGAACACCGCTGGGTCGACGAAACCGCATGAACGATTCCACCGCTCCCCGCCAGGCCATCGCCCTCCAGTACGACGGCAGCCACGCCCCCACCCTCACCGCCAAGGGCGATGACGAACTGGCCGAAGAAATCCTGCGCATCGCCCGCGACTACGAGGTGCCGATCTACGAGAACCCGGAGCTGGTGCGGCTGTTGGCGCGCCTGGAACTGGGCGACAGCATTCCGCAGGAGCTGTACCTGACGATCGCCGAGATCATTGCGTTTGCCTGGAACCTGAAGGGCAAGTTCCCGCAGGGATTCGACCCGCAGGCGCCAATGATCGAGAAGGACGTCACCGAACGCGGCGACGATTACTGAAGGCAAAAAAAACCGCAGTCATAAACTGCGGTTTTTTTGATTCTGCTTGCCGCTTGAAGCTCGAAACTCTCAGCTGCTTCTGTGCAGCTTGCTCATCAACTCCGCCTCGGCCTGGGTCAAGCCGCAGGACTGGGTGAGTTCGTCGACGCTGGCGCCCATGCCGACCAGTTTCGCCGCCTGGGCGAACGACAGGCTGGACGGATCGCGCTGCTCCAACTGAGAGATCTTGTCCGGCAAGGGACTGACCACCGCGCGCAGCTCGTGCAGGTCTTCGCCCATGCGCACGTTGCCGTTCTGGTAGTCGTCGACACGTTTGGCCAACTCCTTGATGCGCTGGTCACGCAGCGCATCGCCCTGGGCCTGCTGCGCAGCGATCAGCCGCTGCGCCTTGATGTACGCCAGAAACATCGCCAGCGTGCCCGCCCAGAACAGGAACAGGACAATGACCGCTACCTCGAGAATCAATCAGATGTTCTCCAGTTCCGACCATTCTTCTTCGGTCATCATCTTGTCCAGCTCGACCAGGATGAGCAACTCGTTGTTCTTGTTGCACACGCCCTGGATGAACTTGGCCGACTCTTCGTTGCCGACGTTCGGCGCGGTCTCGATCTCCGACTGGCGCAGGTAAACCACTTCAGCCACGCTGTCGACCAGGATGCCGACGACTTGCTTGTCGGCTTCGATGATGACGATACGGGTGTTGTCGCTGACTTCGCCGCTCATCAGGCCGAAGCGCTGACGGGTGTCGATCACGGTCACCACGTTGCCGCGCAGGTTGATGATGCCCAGCACGTAGCTCGGCGCGCCCGGCACCGGAGCGATTTCCGTGTAGCGCAGGACTTCCTGGACGCGCATCACGTTGATGCCGTAGGTCTCGTTGTCGAGCTTGAAGGTCACCCATTGCAGGATCGGATCTTCAGAACCCTTTGCATTCGTCGCCTGATTACTCATACCTGACCCCTCAAAAAACCGCCTCTGGCGGTGTGTGTTCGGTTGGCGGCATTTCAATAACGCCGTCGCATGCTTGTTATGTCGGCAGCTACGCCGGTTTGTGTAGTGGCTTGCTGCCGCTCATGTGTTTTGCCCCGCCACTGGCGATCAACTCAGCCAGCGCGGAAACGTCCAGCAGTGCACACATGTGCTCAATCACCGTGCCGGCGAGCCATGGCCGCTGACCTCGATGACTTCTCCATTTGATTTCGTTCGGATCCAGACGCAACGAGCGGCTGACCTGATGCACCGCCAGGCCCCATTCGTAGCCCTGGACCGAAATCACGTATTGCAGCCCCTGGCGGAAGTCGTCGCGGTAGCGGTCGGGCATGACCCAGCGCGCGGTGTCCAGCACCTTCAGGTTGCCGGACTGGCTCGGCAGGATGCCGAGGAACCATTCCGGCTGACCGAACAGCGGCGTCAGGTCGTGGCCGGCCAGCGAGTAGATCGAACCCAGGCACACCAGCGGCACCGCCAGGGTCAGGCCCGCGACGTCGAACAGCAGGCATTCGAAGGCCTCGGACGCCCAGGCCGGACGGCCGTCGGTGTCGGCCGGCGGCGGTGTGTTGCTCGGCGGCAGGTGCACTTCGACCAGCGGCGCGACGAGCGTCGGTTCGGCGGGCGTCGGTTCGGCAGACGCCGCGACCGGTGCCGGCGCAGGTTCCGGCTCGGGCTCTGCCGGCAGGGTCGCCGGCTGCAAGAGGCGTGTCTGCAACAGCGGCGCGAGGGTCGAGAGCGGCGCACGCGGCTCCGGCTCCTCCAGCAGCGCGACCGGCGGCTTGCTCACCGCTGCGGCTTTCGGGGCGGCTGCCGGCGCCGAAACGCTGGCGGCCTTCTCGGCATCGCGGGCCTGCTCTTCGAGCACGGCGGCCTGGAACTCATCGAGGGCGGCGTTTTCCGGCACCGGCGGCAACGCTTCGGCCGGTGCCTCAAGGGCCTCGGGAACGTCCTGCAGCAGGCCGTCCAGATAGGACTGCAACGCCTGCTGCGGGCGTGTGGTGAGCTTGATCGGGCGGTTCATCGGCGGACATCGCCCGACAGGGGCACCGCGTCGCCTGCTGCGCGGGCAAGCCCGCTCCCGCAGGTGAGGTGCGAATCGAAAAGAGGCGGACGGGTCAGGGTCATGTCACGCCACCTGCGCAACGGACTGCTGCGCCAGCATGTGCTTGAGCAGCGCGCGGTAGGCCAGCACGCCGCGGCTCTTGCCGTCGAACTGCGAAGGCGTGACGCCGGCCCGGCTGGCGTCGCGCAGGCGGGTGTCGACTGGGATGTAGCCCTGCCAGATCTCCTCGGGGAACTTGTCGCGCAGGATGCGCAAGGTGCCCATCGACGCCTGGGTGCGGCGGTCGAACAGGGTCGGCACGATGCTGAACGGCAGCGCCTGCTTGCGCGAACGGTTGACCATCGCCAGGGTGTTGACCATGCGCTCCAGGCCTTTGACCGCCAGGTGTTCGGTCTGCACCGGGATCACCAGTTGCTGACTGGCGGCCAGCGCGTTGACCATCAGCACGCCGAGCAGCGGCGGGCTGTCGATGATGGCGTAGTCGAAGTCCTGCCACAGCTGCGCCAGACTCTTGGCGATCACCAGGCCCAGCCCGCTCTGCCCCGGCGACTGGCGCTCCAGGGTGGCCAGCGCGGTGCTGGACGGCAACAGGGAAATGCGTTCATCGCTGGTGGACAGCAACAACTGGCCCGGCAGGCCCTCCGGCACGCTGCCCTTGTGCAGGAACAGGTCGTAGTTGCTGTGTTCCAGGCTGTCGGGGTCGTAACCGAAATAGCTGGTCATCGAGCCGTGGGGGTCGAGATCGACCACGACCACGCGCTTGCCCGCCTCGGCCAGCAACCCGGCTAAAGCGATGGAGGAAGTGGTTTTACCGACACCACCCTTTTGATTGGCGACTGCCCAGACTCTCATTCGGTTCGTTCCACCCGGCCGGGATGCCCGGCCGAGACATAGCTCAGCGTATTAATGCGGGTGACGGAGAATTGACGGCACTCTCGCGTCCCGACGTCTTGGCCGGGTTCGGTGCAGTTTGTGTGCCAGCCCGCTTCAGTGCCGCGTCCGGCGTCGCATGGGCGGTGCCGGTGCCGGTCAGGCTGCGGCGCACGTCCAGGTTGCGCGACACCACCAGCACCACGCGGCGGTTCTTCGCCCGGCCTTCGGCGGTGGCGTTGTTGGCCACCGGCTGGAATTCGCCGTAGCCCACCGACGCCATCCGGCCGGGGTTCACGCCCTGCATCGCGAGCATGCGCACGATGCTGGCCGAACGCGCCGAGGACAGCTCCCAGTTGGTCGGGTACTGCGCGGTGCGGATCGGCTGGTCGTCGGTGAAGCCTTCGACGTGGATCGGGTTGTCGAACGGTTTGAGGATCGCCGCGACCTTGTCGATGATGTTGAACGCCACATCGCTCGGCATCGCGTCGCCGCTGCCGAACAGCAGGCTGGAGTTGAGCTCGATCTCGACCCACAGCTCGTTGCCGCGCACGGTCATCTGGTTGGAGGCGATCAGGTCGCCGAACGCGGCGCTGATGTCGTCGGCGATGCTTTTGAGCGGGTCGCTGGCGCCGGCGATGCCGGCGTCGACCTGCTCCGAGTCCTTGACCAGCGGCTTGGCCGGGGTCACGGTCTTGGGTCGCTCATCACCGATGGGGATGGGTTTGAGCGCGCGGTCGGCGTCGGTGAAGACCCCGATCAGCGCCTCGGAAATGATCTTGTACTTGCCTTCGTTGATCGACGAGATCGAGTACATGACCACGAAGAACGCGAACAGCAAGGTGATGAAGTCCGCGTAGGACACCAGCCAGCGTTCGTGGTTGACGTGTTCTTCATGCTGCCGGCGACGAGCCATAGTCCATTACCCCCATCAATCCATGAAGCCCTGAAGCTTCAGCTCGATAGAGCGAGGGTTTTCACCTTCGGCGATCGACAGGATCCCTTCCAACAACATTTCGCGATAACGCGACTGCCGCAGCGCGATTGACTTGAGCTTGGCGGCGATCGGCAGCAGCACCAGGTTGGCGCTGGCCACGCCGTAGATGGTGGCGACGAACGCCACGGCGATGCCGTTGCCCAGCTGCGACGGATCGGCCAGGTTGCCCATCACGTGGATCAGGCCCATCACCGCACCGATGATGCCGATGGTCGGCGCGTAGCCGCCCATGCTTTCGAACACCTTGGCCGCCTCGACGTCGCGGGCTTCCTGGGTGTAGAAATCCACCTCGAGGATGCTGCGGATCGCTTCCGGCTCGGCGCCGTCGACCAGCAGTTGCAGGCCCTTGCGCGAATAGGCGTCGGGTTCGGCGTCGGCCACGCCTTCAAGCCCCAGCAGGCCTTCCTTGCGCGCGGTGAGGCTCCAGTTGACGACGCGGTCGATGCCGCCGGCCAGGTCGACCCGCGGCGGGAAGAAGATCCACGCCAGGATCTGCATGGCGCGCTTGAAGGCGCTCATCGGCGACTGCAGCAGCGCGGCGCCGATGGTGCCGCCCAGCACGATCAGCGCCGCCGGGCCGTTGGCCAGCGCGCCGAGGTGGCCGCCCTCAAGGAAGTTGCCGCCGATGATGGCGACAAACGCCATGATGATCCCGATAAGGCTTAGAACATCCATCAGATACACGCCTCGACGATGTGCTTGCCGATGTCGTCCAGACCGTACACCGCGTCGGCGAGGTCGGCCTTGACGATGGCCATCGGCATGCCGTAGATCACGCAGCTGGCCTCGTCCTGGGCCCAGACGGTGCTGCCGCCCTGCTTGAGCAGGCGCGCACCTTCACGGCCGTCGGCGCCCATGCCGGTCAGCACGACCGCCAGAACTTTGTCGCTGTAGGACTTGGCGGCGGAACCGAAGGTGATGTCCACGCACGGCTTGTAGTTCAGGCGCTCGTCGCCCGGCAGGATCTTCACCGCACCGCGGCCGTCGATCATCATCTGCTTGCCGCCCGGGGCCAGCAGCGCCAGGCCGGGACGCAGGATGTCGCCGTCCTCGGCTTCCTTGACGCTGATGCGGCACAGCTTGTCCAGGCGCTCGGCGAAGGCCTTGGTGAACGCCGCCGGCATGTGCTGGATCAGCACGATCGGCGCCGGGAAGTTGACCGGCAGCTGGGTGAGCACCCGCTGCAGGGCCACCGGGCCGCCGGTGGAGGTGCCGATGGCGACCAGTTTGTAGGCCTTGCGCTTGGGGGCCGGCGACGAAGCGCTGGCCGCCGGCGCGCGTGCAGGCGCAGGTGCAGGCGCCGGACGAACCGGTGCGCTGGTGCTGTGGCTGCTGAAGCTGGACGCCGCCGGAGCAGGCGCAGGCGTCGGCGCAGCGGCCGGCGCCGGTGCGCTGTAGGCGCTGAAACGACGGTTGCTGCGCGAGATGCTGTGCACCTTCTCGCACAGCAGTTGCTTGACCTTCTCCGGGTTGCGGGAGATGTCTTCGAAATTCTTCGGCAGGAAATCCACCGCGCCGGCATCCAGCGCATCCAGGGTCACCCGGGCGCCTTCATGGGTCAGCGAGGAGAACATCAGCACCGGGGTCGGGCAGCGCTGCATGATGTGCCGCACGGCCGTGATGCCGTCCATCATCGGCATCTCGTAGTCCATGGTGATCACATCGGGCTTGAGGGCCTGAGCCTGCTCGATCGCCTCTTTACCGTTGGTCGCCGTACCGACGACCTGGATGGTCGGATCCGCCGAAAGAATTTCCGAGACGCGGCGGCGGAAAAAACCCGAATCGTCCACCACCAGGACTTTGACTGCCATAAACACTCCATTAGGAGCAACGGGGCGTCACCGCCCCGCTGCACCGGATTCAAATGCGCCGTGCGGCGTAACGCTTGAGCATGCTCGGGACATCGAGGATCAGCGCAATGCGGCCGTCACCGGTGATGGTGGCGCCGGACATGCCCGGAGTCCCCTGAAGCATCTTGCCCAGCGGTTTGATGACCACCTCTTCCTGACCGACCAGTTGATCGACGACGAAGCCGATCCGCTGGGTGCCCACCGAGAGGATCACCACATGGCCCTCGCGCGGCTCTTCGTGAGCGGCGGAGCTGACCAGCCAGCGCTTGAGGTAGAACAGCGGCAGCGCCTTGTCCCGCACGATCACCACTTCCTGGCCGTCCACCACGTTGGTGGTCGACAGGTCGAGGTGGAAGATCTCGGTGTCTTTCTTCTTCGGGAACGCGAACTGATTGTTGCAGAGCATCACCCTCTGGGTCGTCATGTTCGCCAAGGTG
>NZ_JBIVHR010000079.1:0-28940 GCF_044749305.1 Pseudomonas sp. NPDC089534
CCTGCCGAACCACATCGTCGACGGCAAGCTGGACACCGCCAAGCTGCAACGCACCGTGAACACCGCCGTGCGCATGCTCGACAACGTGATCGACATCAACTACTACTCGGTGCCGCAGGCGAAGAACTCCAACTTCAAGCACCGTCCGGTGGGCCTGGGCATCATGGGCTTCCAGGACGCGCTGTACCTGCAGCACATCGCCTACGGCTCGCAGGAAGCGGTCGAGTTCGCCGACAAGTCGATGGAAGCCGTCAGCTTCTACGCGATCCAGGCGTCCTGCGACCTGGCCGACGAGCGCGGCGCCTACGAGACCTTCGAAGGCTCGCTGTGGTCCCAGGGCATCCTGCCGCTGGACTCCCAGCAGATCCTGATCAAGGCCCGCGGCGAGAAGTACATCGATGTGGACCTGAACGAATCCCTGGACTGGGCACCGGTTCGCGCCCGTGTGCAGAAAGGCATCCGTAACTCCAACATCATGGCCATCGCACCGACCGCCACCATCGCCAACATCACCGGCGTGTCGCAGTCGATCGAACCGACCTACCAGAACCTGTACGTGAAATCGAACCTGTCGGGCGAATTCACCGTGATCAACCCGTACCTGGTCCGCGACCTCAAGGCCCGCGGCCTGTGGGACTCGGTCATGATCAACGACCTGAAGTACTACGACGGTTCGGTGCAGCAGATCGAGCGCATCCCGGCGGAGCTCAAGGCGCTCTACGCCACCGCGTTCGAAGTGGACACCAAGTGGATCGTCGACGCCGCCAGCCGCCGCCAGAAGTGGATCGACCAGGCTCAGTCGCTGAACCTGTACATCGCCGGCGCCTCGGGCAAGAAGCTGGACGTGACCTACCGCATGGCCTGGTACCGTGGCCTGAAGACCACCTACTACCTCCGTGCCCTGGCCGCGACCAGCACCGAGAAGTCGACCATCAACACCGGCAAGCTGAACGCGGTGTCCGCGGGCGGCAACCACGGCGACGACTCCGTCCTGGCGGCACCGACCGCACCGGCAGGCCCTGCTCCAGTGCCGAAGGCCTGCGCCATCGACGAGCCGGATTGCGAAGCTTGCCAATAAGCTGAGCGCCTTCAGGCGTCGCGAGACGCCTGAACGAACAACCCCCGACAGACCTTCGGTTTGCCGGGGGTTTTCTTTGGGCGCAGGAAAAGCGGGCCACAAAAAACGGCGAAGCCCCTTCAGGCTTCGCCGTTTTCATTGTTGCATCAGAGAATCAGACCATGAACGACTCGGTCATCGCCTGCCCTACGACCGGAATGGTGAAGCTGTCACCGTTGGCGGTCGTGAAGTTCTCGATGGTGGCGGAACCGGCGTACCAGTCGGCCAGCACCACCGCGTTGCCCTTGTAGCCGGCGTTCCAGTCGGACGCCTTGTAGATGTAGGCATTGACGCCGTCGCTCGCGATGAACACATCCGCTTTGGACTGGATGTTCGACAACACCACCCAGTCGCCGCTGGAGTTGCCTTCATCCTTGATCACGAAACGGCCCGTCGTCCCGTTCACCTTGTAGGTGTCGGAGCCTTCTCCGCCAAAGGCAAAACCGTTGCCGACCATGATCAAGGTGTCCACGCCCGCGCCGCCGAACAACTGATAGCCCGGCCCGTCGCCGACCAGCGAATCGTTGCCTTCATCACCGTAGGCGATGCCGGCATAGACATTGATGGCATCATTGCCGGCGTCGCCGTGCAGGATGCTGCCGCGGTCGTTGTTGGCGCTCCACATGCTGTCATCGCCGTTGCCGCCGAACAGCATGTCCGCTTCGGCCGGACCGCTGCGGTCAGGGCCGTTGAACGCATACGGCTCGTACTGGCCGCCGTAGATCCTGTCGTGGCCATCGCCGCCGCGGATCACGTCATTGCCCGCACCGCCGTAGAGCTCGTTGTTCAGGGCATTGCCGGTCAGGGTATCGTTGAAGGCCGAACCGTGCAGGCCTTCGATGTTGACCAGCACGTCGCCGGTGGCGTCGCCGCCGGTCACGGTGTTGGCCAGCAGGTCGATCTGCACCGCCGCCGAGCTGCCCAGGTACCAGGCCGCGTCGGCGCCGGCACCGCCGTCGATGTAGTCGGCGCCCTTGCCGCCGATGAACGTCTCGACGCCGGCCGTGCCGATCAGCGTATCGTTGAACGCGGTGCCTTCCCAGTTCTCGATGTTCAGGTAAGTGTCGCCGGCCGCAGCCCCGGTCAGCGGCAGGTTGAGATCCAGCGTGATGGCCGAGCCTTCGAACGCAAAACTGACGGTGTCGCGCCCGAAACCGCCGTCGAAGATGTTGGCCTGGTCGTCGCCCATGAAGGTGTCATCGCGACCCGAGCCGACGATTTTCTCGATGCTCTGGAAGGTGTCGCCCTTGGCGATCGCCGTGTGCTCACCAGTCTTGAGGTTGACGACCACGCCCACCGGCCCGATGTCGTTGTAGCTGACGGTGTCGAAGCCGTCGCCGCCGATGAAGGTGTCGCCGCCGTCGCCGCCCATCAGCACATCGTTGCCGGCGCCGCCGGTGATGACGTTGTCCAGCGCATTGCCCCGGGCCTGGAAGCTGCCGGTGCCGGTGTAGGTCAGACGCTCGATGCCGGCGTTCATGAGGTAGTAGGCCTGGTTGGTGCGCACCTCATCGTTGCCGCCGTCGGCCAGCTCGATGATCGAGCCGAACGTGGCATTGTTGAGGATGTAGACGTCGTCGCCGGCCCCGCCCTGCACGGTGAAGGAGGCCGAGTTGGCGTTGCTGACGAACACGTCGTTGTTGGCCGAACCGATGATCTTCTCGATCCCGGTGAAGCTGTCGCCTTCGGCGTCGCCGCCGGCACCGGTGCCCGATCCGGCGCCGGTGGCGCCCAGGGTCAGGGTCACGCCTTGTTCCGACTGCGAGTAGTCCGCCACGTCGATGGCCGTGCCGGCGCCGCCGTCGAAGCGGTCCGCGCCGCTGCCGGCCATGAACGTGTCGCCGTACTGCGAGCCGCGGATCAGCTCGATGTCGGCATAGGTGTCGCCCGCGGCGATGCCGCTGTGCACGCCAGTCTTGAAGTTGAGCGTGACGGCCGCGCCGCTGTCTTCGTAGCTGACGGTGTCGGTGCCGGCGCCGCCGATGAAGCGGTCGGCGCCTGCGCCGCCCATCAAGGTATCGTTGCCGGCGCCGCCGGTGATGATGTTGTCGGAGACGTTGCCGCGACCGGTGAAGTTGCCGGTGCCGGTGTAGGTCAGACGCTCGACCTCCGCACTCAGCGTCATGTTCGCCAGCGTCGTGCGCACTTCGTCGTTGCCGCCTCCGGCGGTCTCGACGATCGTCTGGGAGGCCGGGCCGTTGATGATGTACAGGTCGTCGCCCGCACCGCCCTCCAGGGTGAAGGATCCGACGCCGGTGGTGAAGACATCGTTCTGGGCCGAACCGACGATCCGCTCGATGTTGGTGAACGTGTCACCCTGGGCGTCGCCGCCCTGCCCGCTGCCCGCACCGCCCGTGGTGAGGGTGATGTTGACGGCCTGTTCGGAGGTCGAGTAGTCGACGGTATCCACGCCGCCGATGATGCCGCCGTCGAAGTTGTGCGCCTCCAGCCCGCTGACGAAGGTGTCGCCGAACTTGCTGCCGCGGATGATCTCGATGTCGGTGAAGGTGTCGCCGGCGGCGATGCCCCCGTGGACACCGGTCTTGAGGTTGACCGTCACACCCGTGACGGTGCTGTCTTCGTAGCTGGCGACGTCGGTGCCGGCGCCGCCGATGAAGCGGTCGCCGCCCGCGCCGCCCATGAGCAGATCGTTGCCCGCGCCGCCGGTGATGATGTTGTCCGAGGCGTTGCCGCGGCCGGTGAAATTGCCGGTGCCGGTGTAGGTCAGGCGCTCGACTTCGGCCGACAGCGTCAGGCTGGCCAGATTGGTGCGCACTTCGTCGTCGCCGCCGCCCGCCGATTCGATCACCGACGACGTACCGTTGCCGTTGATGACGTAGACGTCGTTGCCGGCGCCGCCGCTGAACGTCGTGGTGCCGGCCGTCACGGTGAACACGTCGTCGAAGGCCGAACCGTAGAAGCCTTCGATGTTGCTGAACAGGTCGCCCTGGGCGTCGCCGCCCAAACCGCTGCCGGCGTTGTTCGCCACGGTCAGGCTGACGCCCTGTGCGGAACCGGCGAAGCTCAGGGTATCGACGCCGGTGCCGCCGTCGAAAGTGGTGGCGCTCTCGTCGGCGACAAAGTTGTCGGCGAAGCTGGAGCCGCGGAAGGCTTCGATGCCGCTGAACGTATCGCCCGTGGCGATGCCCGTGTGGACGCCGGTCTTGAGGTTGACCGTCACGCCGACGCCCGAAACGATGTCTTCGTAGCTGACGGTGTCGATGCCCGCGCCGCCGATCAACCGGTCGGCACCCGCACCGCCGATCAGCACGTCGTTGCCCGCGCCGCCGGTGATGATGTTGTCGCCGGCGTTGCCGCGCCCGGTGAAGTTGCCGCTGCCGGTGTAGGTCAGGCGCTCCACTTCAGCGCCCATGCCCATGCTGGAAAGGTTGGTGCGGATCTCGTCGTCACCCCCGCCGGCCAGTTCGACGGCCCCCGCGCCGCCGGCGCTGTTGATGATGTAGACATCGTTGCCGGCCCCTCCGGCGAACGACGCGTTGCCGGAGGTCACGGTGAAGACGTCATCGTAGGCCGAGCCGATGTACGACTCGATGTTGCTGTACATGTCGCCTTCTGCATCGCCGCCGGAGCCGGTGCCGGTGGTGCCCGTCACGGTCAGGTTCACCGCCTGCTCGGACAGGGCGTAGCTCACGCTGTCGTAGCCGACGGCACCGTCGAAGGTGTTGGCCGACGCATCGGCGAAGAATTTGTCGTGGTAGGTCGTGCCGCGGATGACCTCGATGCTGTCGAACGTGTCGCCCTTGGCCAGCCCGGTGTGCTCGCCGGTCTTGAGGTTGACCGTCACGCCGAGGCCGGAGTTGTCGTCTTCGTAGCTGGCGGTGTCGATGCCCGCGCCGCCGATCAGACGGTCCGCGCCGGCGCCGCCGATCAGCACGTCGTTGCCGGCGCCGCCGGTGATGATGTTGTCGCCGGCGTTGCCGCGGCCGGTGAAGTTGCCGCTGCCGGTGTAGGTCAGGCGCTCCACTTCGGCGCTCATGCCCATGCTGGACAAGCTTGTGCGGATCTCGTCGTCGCCGCCGCCCGCCAGTTCGCCGACGCCGGAGAAGGTGGCGCTGTTGATGATGTAGACATCGTTGCCGGCGCCGCCGCTGAAGGATCCGCCGCCGGACGTCACGGTGAAGACATCGTCGTAGTCCGAGCCGATGACCACTTCAATGTTGCTGAACGTGTCGCCCTGGGCGTCGCCGCCGGTCCCGCTGCCGACACCGCCTGCCATCGTGATGTTCACGGCCTGCTCGGAGAGGGCGTAACTCAGGGAGTCTTGGCCGTTGCCGCCATCGAACGCGTAGGCGTTGCCGTCGGCGACGAATTTGTCGTGGTAGGTCGTGCCGCGGATGACCTCGATGCCTTCGAAGGTGTCGCCCTGGGCCAGCCCGGTGTGTACGCCGGTCTTGAGGTTGACCGTCACGCCCGCACCCGATACGTCATCGTCGTAGCTGGCCGTGTCGGTGCCGGCGCCGCCGATCAACCGGTCAGCCCCCGCCCCGCCCATCAGCACGTCGTTGCCGGCGCCGCCATCGAGAATGTCGTCGCCCGCCATTCCGCGGATCTGGTCGTCTCCTGCGGTGCCCACCAGATTGTCAGGGCCGTTGGAGCCATTAATTACCGCCATTGCATCTTCCTTGTGTGTGTTGTGGAAACTACGGTGAAACAGGGAATGGAAGCTTCCTGATTTCCATATCGCCAAGCGGTGTCCTGGCTCAATGAAGCAGGTGGAAAAGTTTTTGACACGCACGTGCCGGATGCGGCGGGAGTGCAAAAATCAAACCAAAAATCCGACGAACGGCAGTCACTTGTTCTATAGACGTTTTCGGCGGGCATAAAAAAACCGGCGCCACTGGCGCCGGTCCTCTTGTTGCGATCAACCCGGATCAGGTCATCTGAATGATGGTCTGCATGATGGTGCTTTGGGTCGAGATGGTCTTGGCGTTCGCCTGATAGTTGCTCTGGCCCTTGATCAGGTCCACCAGCTCGTTGGTCAGGTTGACGTTCGACTCTTCCAGCGAGTTGGATGCCACTTCGCCCAGGGTACCGGTCTTCGGTGCGTCGTAGCCCGGGATGCCCGAAGCGTAGGTCTCTCTCCAGGCGGTGCCGCCGACAGGCTGCAGGCCCTGTTCGTTGGTGAAGCTGGCCAGCGCGACCTGGCCGATGGCCTTGCTCTGGTTGTTGCTGAAGTTGGCGAACAGGGTGCCGGTGCCGTCGATGGTCAGGTTGGTGATCTGGCCGGTGGCGTAGCCGTCCTGGGTCGGGATCGAACGGGCGGTGTCGGCGTTGAACTGGGTGGTCTTGGCCATCGAGATGGTGATGCCCGCCGGGTTGGCCGACGCGCCGTTGGCTTTCCAGACGCCGTTGGTCACGGTGCCCGGCACCCAGCCGGTGAGTTTCAGGTCGCTGCTGATGATAGCCGGGCCACCCAGCGGATTCGGGGTGCTGACCTGGGTCAGTTTACCGGCGCTGTCAAAGGTCATGGTCGAAGCCACCGGTGCGGTGGTCTTCGGATCGCTGCCGGTGGCGTCCGGGTTGCGGCCGTCCACCAGGGTGTAGACCTTCCAGGTGTTGGCGCCGGTCTTGACCATGTACTGGTCCATGACGTGGGAGTTGCCCTGGCTGTCATAGACCGGCGTGCTGAACGACTTGGTGTAGGTCGCGGTGTTGGTCGGGTCGAACTTGCCTGCCGCCACGGTATCGTCGATCACCGGCGCGGTGGAGTTCAGGTTGATGGTCGAGGTCACCAGCGAGGTGGACTTCGGCGCCAGGTTCGAGGTGTCGATCTTCAGGTCGGTCAGCACGCCGTTGATGATCTTGCCGTTGGAATCCACACCGTAGCCTTGCAGGCGCGAGGTGTAGTCGGTGTTGGTGATGAAGCCGTCCTTGTCGACCTTGAACGTGCCGGCACGGGTGTAGGTGATCGAACCGTTGTTGCTCAGGGTGAAGAAGCCGGAACCGTTGATGCCCATGTCCAGCACGTTGCCGGTGTTGCTGATGTCACCCTGGGTGAACTGTTGGGACACGTTGGCCAGGCGCACGCCGTTGCCGATGACCTTGCTGCCGCTGCCCAGGCGGGTCGACGAGTAGACGTCGGCGAATTCGGCGCGGGAGGACTTGAAACCGGCGGTCGCGACGTTGGCGATGTTGTTGCCGGTCACGTCCAGTTGTTTGTTGGCTGCATAGAGACCGCTGAGGCCGATGTTAAAAGACATTTTTCACTCCTTTGTGCCGGTGGGTCGGCTCTATATACCAATGGTTTGTACTTTGGACAGGGCGACGGTGCCCTTGCCGGACAGGTTGAGCATCAGCTCGCCGCCGGTCTGGCTGATCGTCACGCTGTTGACGGTGGCCGGCAGGTAGGTGACCAGGTCCGTCGCCGTGCCGTTGATCGGGGCGTTGGCCTTGACGGTGTAGGTGCCCGCGGTGACCAGGTTGCCGTCCTTGTCCTTGCCGTCCCAGGTGAAGCTCGCATTGCCTGCGGCGCGGCTGCCCAGGTCGATGGTGCGCACGGCCTTGCCGGTGCTGTCGGTGATGGTCACAGTGCCGCCGGCGATGGACGAGGGGACGTTGACCGAACCGGTCATGCCTTTGCTCGGGTCGTCGAGCTGCACCGAGTTGGTCTGCACGATCACGTTGCGACCCACCAGCGACGAGGCCTGCAGGGCCTGCGACGAGTTGTAGTTGCCGGCCAGCGAACTGACGGTGCTGTTGAGGGTGGTGATGCCTTCAAGGCTGCTGAACTGCGCCAGCTGGGCCACGAACGCGCTGTTGTCCTGCGGGTCCAGCGGGTTCTGGTTCTTCAGCTGGGTCACCAGCAGTTGCAGGAACGCGTCCTTGCCCAGGGCTTTGCCGCCGGTCGAACTGTTGGTGGCCGAAGCGATGCCATCGGCGGTCGAACTGGTCTTCTTCGACGAGTTCGCCAGGATGTCGTTCAGGCTCAGGCTGCTGGTGGTATCGGTAACGCTCATGGCAGTCGCCCCTTATCACTGACCGAGGGTCAGAACCTTCTGCATCATGGTCTTGGCGGTGTTCATCATTTCGGCGTTGGTCTGGAACGAACGGCTCGCGGAAATCATGTCGGCCATCTCTTCCACCACGTTGACGTTCGGGTAGTAGACGTAGCCCTTGGCGTCGGCCGCCGGGTGGTTAGGCTCGTAGCGCGCCTCCAGGTTGCTCTGGTCTTCGACCACGCCCAGCACCTGCACGCCCTGGCCTGCGGCGTCCTGGTTCTGGAACAGGGAGTTGCCGCCGGAGCTCTGCTCGCCCTGGAACATGGTGGCGAACACCGGGTGACGGGCGCGGTAGGTCTGGTCGATGCTCGACGAGACGGTCTCGGCGTTGGCGATGTTCGACGCCACGGTGTTCAGACGGGTGTTCTGTGCGCTCATGCCGCTGCCGGCAATGTTGAAAACGCTGGACAGGGACATGGATTACTCTCCGCGCAGGGCCGATACCAGCCCTTTGAATTTGCTGTTGAGCAGGGTGAAGCTGGCCTGGAAGCCGACCGCGTTCTGCGCGTAGTTCGACTGCTCCAGTTGGGCGTCCACGGTGTTCTGGTCGATCGACGGCTGCATCGGCGTGCGGTACATCAGCGACTCGTCGCCGTTGCCCAGGCCTTCGGCCTCGATGTGACGGCTGTTGGTCATGTTCAGGGCGAAGGTGCCGTTCGCGTTCTTCTGGCTCTGGGCCTCCAGCACCTTGGAGAAGTCCAGGTCCCGGGCCTTGTAGTTCGGGGTGTCGGCGTTGGCGATGTTGTTGGCCAGCACCTCGGCGCGCTGGGCGCGGAAGCCCAGAGCCTTTTCGTGAATGCCGAGCGCTTTGTCGAAGCTGATGCTCATGTCGGGAACCTTCAGGTGACCGGAGTTTTTCGTAATCGGGCTATAGCAAGCGGCATGCCAATTTCGAAAAGCCCCGGATTACGGGGCCTTGCCGGCCAACGGCAAGGCGGCAATGCCAGAAAAGCGGCAACGGGTTTCCGCCGCCTGCCGCTTTTCTGCCGCTTCAGGCACAAAAAAACGGGAGCCCTCGCGGACTCCCGTTTCTTGTGTCGCCGTGTGCCGGTCACTTCGCCTGGTAGATGATCCCCGGGCTGCACTGCACCATCTGGTAATGGTCCGGCAGACCGTTCAGCGCTTCGGAAGCGCCGAGGAACAGGTAACCGCCCGGCTTCAGCGTGCTGTGGATGCGCATCAGGATGTCCTTCTTCACCTCGGCGGAGAAGTAGATCAGCACGTTGCGGCAGAACACGATGTCGAACTTGCCGAGGCTGGCGTAGCTGTCGAGCAGGTTGAACGAGCGGAACTCCACCCGGCTCCTGATCGGCGCCTTGACCGCCCAGCGGCCCGGCCCCTTCGGATCGAAGTAGCGCTGCAGGCGGTCGGCGGACAGGCCGCGGCCGATGGCCAGGCTGTCGTACTCGCCGGTCTTGCAGTTGGTCAGCATGCTGCCGGACAGATCGGTGGCGACGATCTGCACGCCCATCTTCAGCTGGCCGATGTTGGTCCGCTCGAACTCGTCGATCGACATCGACAGCGAATACGGCTCCTGACCCGACGAACAAGCCGCCGACCAGATCCGCAGACGCTGGTTGGGGCTGGCCTTGATCGCCTCGGGCAGCACCTTGTTCTTGAGAACCTCAAACGGATAGGTGTCGCGAAACCACAGGGTCTCGTTGGTCGTCATGGCATCGACCACCTGCTCGCGCAAACCGCTGCGCGGCTGGGTCTGGATGCGCTGCACCAACTCACCCAGGGACTTGATGCCTTGCTGCTCCATCAGTTTGTTGAGACGGCTCGACACCAGATACTGTTTGTTTTCACCGAGCAAGATGCCACAGGCTTTCTCCAGGAACACCCGGAACTGTTCGAAATCCAAATTACCCGTAGACAAATTGATGCCGCCTCTTAAATCGTGTTGACCGCCAGGGGCGAACGCCCCTAGCTGATATCTGCTGCTTTGATCCGGTCGACTACCCGGGATGCCAGGTCATCAGGACGGAACTTGGCCAGGAAGTCATCGGCACCGACCTTCTTGACCATCGCCTGATTGAACACACCCGACAACGAAGTATGCAGGATGATGTGAAGCTTTTGCATGCGCGGGTCGCTGCGGATCTCGGCCGTGAGGGTGTACCCGTCCATCTCCGGCATCTCGATGTCGGAGATCATCATCAGGAACTCTTCTTCCGGCTTCTTCCCTTCGTCGACCAGCTTGCGCAGGTAATCCAGCGCCTGCCGGCCGTCGTTCAGCGCCACCACCTCGACGCCCACCGTCTGCAGGCAACGCGTCACCTGCTTGCGCGCCACCGACGAGTCGTCGACCGTCAGCACCCGCAGCGACAACGCCTTGCTCTGGGTCTCGACGTCCACCACGCCGTGGGAAATCGCCTCCGGCGTCGGCGCGACTTCCGCCAGCACCTTCTCGACGTCGATGATTTCGACTAACTGATTGTCCACCCGAGTCACAGCGGTCAGGTAGTGATCGCGACCGGTGCCCTTGGGCGGCGGATGGATCTCTTCCCAGTTCATGTTGACGATGCGCTCCACCGAGCGCACCAGGAAACCCTGGGTCTTGGTGTTGTACTCCGTGATGATCACGAACGGACTGTTCTTGTCTTTCAAAGCACCGGAACCGGTCGCCATCGCCAGATCAAGGATCGGGATGGTCGCCCCCCGGATATTCGCCACCCCGCACACGACAGGACTGGACTTGGGCATCAGCGTCAGTTGGGGACATTGCAGCACTTCCCGAACCTTGAACACGTTGATCCCGTAGAGCTGCTGACCGTCGAGACGGAACAACAGCAGCTCCAGGCGATTCTGCCCCACCAGTTGCGTGCGCTGGTTCACCGAATCCATTACACCAGCCATGCACAGACTCCTACGCCAACGCCAAGTGTTGTTGCGACGCACATTCGTTGCCAAACGGCACGGCGCTTGCTTTTTAACCCGTATGAACACTCAAACGACATTTTTTCGACGCCCGGCATCCCCGATCCGCAGATGGCTTTGCGCGGCGTCGGCCGTTTGCTTCTTTTTCGCTGGCAGCCCTGCCGTTGCTGATGCGGTTACCTTGCCTGACATGCTTATCGGCGTCACTCAAGGCTTTCTTGAATTCACCGTAGAAGACTATCTGGCCACCAGTCAAACGGAAGGCCGCTACGAAATCGAAGTCAAGCAGCTCGACCCGCGCATGCGCATGCCTATGTGCGACAAGGAATTGACAGCCTCCCTGGAGAGCCCGGGACGTCCTCTGGGGCGGGTCACGGTCAAGGTGCGCTGCGAGGGCTCGTCGCCCTGGACGGTGTTCGTGCCCGCTCAAGTCCGCCTGTTTCGCGAGATCGTGACCACCACCCGCCCCCTCAAGCGCGCCGGGATCATCGAGCCCCAGGACGTGACCTTGCGCGAGCGCGACGTCAGCCTGATCAACCAGGGATTCCTGACGTCGGTGGATCAGGCGATCGGGCAGAAATTGACCCGACCAACGGTCGCCGATCAGGTGATCACCCTGGTGCACCTGGAACAGGCTGAAGTCGTGCGCAAGGGCGATCAGGTCGTCATCACCGCCCGCAGCGGCACGCTCGCCGTGCGCATGCCGGGCGAGGCCCTGTCCAACGGCGGGCTCAAGGAACAGATCCGGGTGAAGAACCTTAACTCCCAACGGGTCATCAAGGCGCAAGTCATCGCGCCCGGCCAAGTGGAAGTGGCGATGTAGAAAACTGGCGCAGACCGCAGCCGTTCCCTAAACTGTGCCGCAGCGGCAGACGTGCCGGCGCTTGCAGGCTCATTGACAAAAGGGCCTAAAGTTTTCCATGGGATGGCCGAGAACATGGCAAGCGTCCAAATTCCCAGAGGTTTTTTTGACATGGTCATCGATTTCAGCCGTTTGAACAGCTCCTCGTCACTTACGGGCGGCACACGCACCAGCGCACCCAAGGAAACCGCCGAAACCGGCGCTTCCGCACCGCTGAACGCCCCGGCCGAACAGGCCACTGCCGCAAAAAGCGGGGAATCGGTACACCTCAGCAATGAGGCTCAACAGTTGCAGAAGATCACTGACAAGCTGCGCGACCAACCCGTCGTCGACAAAGGCCGGGTGGCCGAGTTGAAGGCGGCGATCGCCGATGGCAGCTACAAGGTCGACAGCAACCGTGTAGCCAGCAAACTGCTCAACTTCGAAGCCCAGCGCTAGGCCCCGGTCTGCGCCAGGCTTTTGGACGCTTAAAACCCAAGGCCAGCCATGCACGACACAACTTTATTGCAACTGATCATCGACGATTTTGCTCCAGCTCAACAATTGCTGGAGTTGCTGCAAAGCGAGTACCTCGCCCTGCACGGTCGCGACATGCCGCTGCTGGAAGAGATTCTGGCGAGCAAGCAGGCGTTGATCATTCTGCTCGAACAGCATGGCCGCAAACGCAGCGAGATCCTCGCCAGCCTCAACCTGCCCGCTGACCGCCAAGGCCTGGAGCAACTGGCCAGCCAATCGAGCGTCGGCGACCGGCTGCTGTCCCAGAGCGACGTGCTGACCGACCTGATCGCCCAGTGCCACGCCGCCAACCTCAAGAACGGCCAGTCGATCCGGATCCAGCAGGCCGCCACGGCCAACCAGCTGAAAATCCTCACCGGCGGCGAGCCTCCTGCGCTCTACGATGCCAGCGGCGCCTTCGCGAACCTGCAGAAACCGCGCGCACTCAGCCAGGCGTGAGCCCTTCCATGCCGGCGCCCTATCAACACGTGAAACATGCTGGCAAAATGCTGGCTAGCCGTAGTCAAATTTTGTCTGGAGATTGATTCAACGTGTCCAATGCCCTCAGCGCGGATGATGCTCCGCAGCCACCCAAGGTGCTCACCACGCCCCTGGAGATCTCCAGCAACCTGCGCCAGCTGCAAGAAAGCCACGACCCCTTGATCATCACGTTCCACGAGCGCAGCCAGCGCTTTCAGAGCTACCTGATCAAGGTCGACCGCGACAGCGGCACCATCGCCCTGGACGAAATGATCCCGCGTGACGGCGAGCGCTTCCTGCAGGCCGGCGAGCCGTTCAAGGTCGAAGGCTTCCACGAGGGCGTGCGCATCGCCTGGGAATGCAGCACCCCGCTGACCATCGAAGAGTCCGAAGGCGACCGCTTCTACAGCGGCGCCATGCCGACCGAAGTCGTCTACCACCAGCGCCGCAACGCTTTTCGCGCAGCCCTGAAGCTGACCGACCTGGTCAATGTCGAACTGGGCGGCGAAAAGCTCAAGTCCCCCCTCTCCGGCAAACTGCTCGACATTTCCGCCACCGGCTGCAAGCTGCGCTTCGAAGGCGACATCACCGGGCGCCTGCAATTGGGCCAGGTCTACGACCGCCTGATCGCCCCGCCGCTGTTCGGCAACCAGCCTGCATCCGTCGAGCTGCGCTACCTGCACTTCGAAGAGAAGCTGAACATGACCTTCGCCGGCCTGCGCTTCCACAACATCAGCGGCCCGGCGGCGCGCAACGTCGAGCGCTTCGTCTATCAGCTGCAGCGCGAGGCCCGTCGGTTCGACAAGGACGACTTCTGACCTTCACGCCAGCACCATGAAAAACGGGCAGTCACTTGCGGTGACTGCCCGTTTTTCGTTGCGGCCAGCAAAGCCGCCGCTAAGGCTTGGCGGGTGCGGCGTCCGCGTCCTCTGGCTCGTCCTGCGCCTGCTCCGGCTCGGCATCCGCCGCCGGCTCCGGACTGACCGAACTGTGCATCTGCTCCTGCACCACCTGCTCGTCGACGCGCGGGTCAAGGGCCGCCACCAGCGGCGAGCTGGACATGCTGTCGGGCATCGCCACGTGATGCAGCGGCGCATCGTCGACCTGATGCAGGTTGGTCACGGCCTTCGGCCGGATCCGCCACACCAGCACCAGCGCAAAGAACGTGAAGAACGCATACAGGCTCTGGCTGCCGAACAGCTTCATCAGCACGCCGGCCACCAGCGGGCCGATGCTCGCCCCCACGCCGTAGGTCACCAGCAGCATCGCCGTCAGCGACACCCGCCGCTCGCTCTCGACATGGTCGTTGGAAAACGCCACCGCCAGCGGGTACAGGCAGAACTGCACCAGCGAACACAGGAACCCGACGGCGAACAGCACCTCCAGCGGCACCTGCGGCAAGATCGCCAGGGGCAACGCGGCGACCGCCAGCACCAGCGCGAAACTGCGGATCAGCAGCGCCCGGTCGTAGCGGTCCGATAGCCAGCCCAACGGCCACTGCACCAGCAGCCCGGCGAAGATGCAGCTACCCATGAACAGGCCGACCTGCTCCGTGGACAGCCCCTGCTGCGAGGCATACAGCGGCGCCAGGCCGTAGAACGAACCGATGATCAGCCCCGCCCCCAGCACCGTGCTCAGCGACTGCGGCACGCGCTTGATGAAGAAGCGCGGTTCCATCGGCGCCGGATGCAGGGGCGCGGGGTGAATCCGCCGGGTCAGGGCCACCGGCACCAGGCACAGGGCAAAGCACAGCGCCACCAGCATCAGCAGCTCGGGGCCCAGGCCCGGATGCATCACCAGGATCAGCTGGCCCAGCACCAACCCCAGGTACGACGCGATCATGTAGCCGCTGAAGACCAGGCCGCGCTGGTTGGCGTCGGCCTGCTCGTTGAGCCAGCTCTCGATGACCATGTACTGGCACATCATGCCGAGGCCGACGATGGTCCGCAGCACCAGCCACGCCGGCAGCCAGTCCACCAGGCCGTGGCCCAGCACCGCCGCGCCGACGATCCCGGCGCACGCGGAATAGGCGCGGATGTGCCCGACCCGGGCGATCAGCCGGTGGCCGATCTTGCCGCCCAGCACCAGGCCGAAATAGTTGGCCGCCATCAACGCACCGACCCACAGCCCGTCGACGTGGTCGGCCGCCAGGCGCAAGGCCAGATAAGTGGAAAGGAGGCCCGAGCCGATCAGCATCATCAGCGAGGCGAAATACAGCGCTCGAAAGGATTTCCAGATTTGGCGCATCGGCGTTCCGAGCGGCTCCTTGCGGTAAGTGTCGGGCTATCCGAACGATAGCCCGACGACGGCGGTTCGTCAGGCCTGGGCAGCTAGAACACGCCGTTCCCAGGGAGTGATTTCATCGAGGAAACTGGTCAACTCCATGCTCTTCGAAGCGATGTAGCCTTCGATGAACTCCTTGCCGAACAGTTCCCGGGCCAACTGGCTACGCTTCAGACGTTCCAGCGCCGCGTGCAAGGTACATGGCAGCGAAAGATTGTCCGGCACTTCGAACTCGCCCTGGATCGGCGCCGTCGGCTCCAGCTCGTGCTCGATGCCGTGCAGGCCGGCGGCCAGGCTGGCGGCGATCGCCAGGTACGGGTTGGCGTCGGCGCCCGGCAAGCGGTTCTCGACCCGGCGGGCGACCGGCGAGCTGGCGGGAATGCGCAGACCGGCCGCACGGTTGTCGTGGGACCAGCACGCGTTGTTCGGCGACGCATAGGGATGGCACAGGCGCTGGTACGAATTGACGTTCGGCGCGAACAGCGCGGTGAAGTCGGCCAGGCCGGCCTGCTGCCCGCCGATGAAATGGCGGAACATCGCGGTCGGCTGCCCGACCTCGTCGCTGAACACGTTCTTGCCGCTGCCGATTTCGACGATGCTCTGGTGAATGTGCATCGAACTGCCCGGCGTGTGCGCAAGCGGCTTGGCCATGCACACCACGGTCAGGCCGTGCTTGAGCGCGACTTCCTTGAGCAGGTGCTTGAACAGGAACGTCTGGTCGGCCAGCAGCAGCGGATCGCCGTGCAGCAGGTTGATCTCGAACTGGCTGACGCCCATCTCGTGCATGAAGGTGTCGCGCGGCAGGCCCAGGGCCGCCATGCATTTATAGACGTCGCTGAAGAACGGCCGCAGGCCGTTGTTGGAACTGACGCTGAACGCCGAATGGCCATCCTCGCGGCGCCCGTCCAGGCCCAGCGGCGGCTGGAACGGCTGGGTCGGATCGGTGTTCGGCGCGAAGACAAAGAACTCAAGCTCGGTCGCCACCACCGGCGCCAGGCCACGGGCGGCATAACGGGCGATGACCGCCTTCAGTTGGCCGCGGGTGGAGAGGCTGGAGCTTTCGCCGGTCAGCTCGTCCGCATCGCAGATCGCCAGCGCCCGGGGCTGCTCGCTCCACGGCAGGCGGTGGATCTGCGCAGGATCGGCCACCAGCGCCAGGTCGCCGTCGTCGCTGCCGTAGAACCGCGCCGGCGGGTAGCCGCCCATGATGCACTGCAGCAGCACCCCCCGGGCCAACTGCAGACGCCGCCCTTCGAGGAAGCCCTCGGCGGTCATCACCTTGCCCCGTGGCACGCCGTTCAAATCCGGCGTGACACATTCAATCTCATCAATGCCCGTCAATCGCTGCGCGAGTGAACGCTGGCCATCGGTTGTCATGACGCAATCCTTGTTATTGTGCGAGCCGCGAACGGCGACCCGTACAAAATAGGCTTCGGCTGTTCGGAATATCAAGCAGTCGCCAACAAAAAGCCGAACAACCCGCAGAACACCTGAAAAGCCGGGGCATCACGGCAGATAGAGACTGAACACTCCGCCGCCCAACGGACCGCCGTTGCGGATCTCGGTACGCCCCTCGACACCGTTGCGCTGATGCAGCGCGGCGATGCGTCCGGCGAAGTACAGGCCCAGCCCGGTGCTGCCGCTGCTGTGGTTGATGCCCTGCACGTAGTCGGCCTGACGTTCGAGCATCTCGGCCGGATAGCCGTCGCCGTCGTCGTTGACGCTCAGCACCAGTTGCCCGGCCTCGTCGCTGACGGTGATCAGCAGCGACTCGCGGGCATAGCGGACCGCGTTGTTGATGATGTTGCCCAGCACCGAGGCGACCAGCTCGCGGTCGAAGAAACCGAGCGGGCTCAGGGGGTCGACTTCATAGGTGGCGATGATCCCGCGACTGGCGAACACCTCCTGGTGCGCCGCCAACTGAGCTTCGATGAAGTCGTCCAGTTCGTGGTAGGCCGGCTGCAGCGGCATCTGGTTGACGCCCAGCTTGTACAGCGCCAGCAACTGCACCAGCATGCCGTTGAGGTGCGCGAACTCGAAGTCGATCACCCCTTGCTCCGGCCCCTGGCGCTGCGCCTCGGGCAGCCGCGCCAGCCATTGGCTGTGGGCCTGCGTCAGCATCGCCAGAGAGTTCTTCATGTCGTGCACGGTGGATGCGATCACCGTGGAGAAATCCAGTGCCTGCTCGTCTCGGTTCATTCGCCAAACGCCTTGCTTTTCAGCTTCTGGTAGCGCGGGTAACGCGCGTCGGTGTCGGGCATCAGGCCGACCGTTTTCAGGCAGGCCCGACATTCTTCCAGCTCCGCCGACGGCACGTTGGTGTCGGTGCCGTGCAGCAGCGACTGCGCCATGTTCAGCGCGATGCTGATGTTCTTCGGTTGCATCTTCAGCGCCCGGCGGAACACCTCGCGGGCTTCGGCCAGGTTGCCGGTCTTGTACACCCGCACGCCCTGGCGGTTGAGCTCGGCGGCGGCGTTGCTGGAACTGAGGATAGCCGGGTCGTCGGTCAGCTTGGCGATGTCCTTCATCACGGTCGGATCGTCGCCGTAGATTTCCGCGCAGCTTTTGAGCATCGACGTGCCGGCCTCGGCCTGGCCGAGCATCTGCAATTGCTTGGCCACCAGCAGCGCCGCTTCCGGGCTCATGAACTGCTCCATGCCGTCCAGGCGCAGCAGGGCCTGTTCGGTGAGCTTCTCGGCGGTTTCGGCATCGTTGAGCAACAGGCTGGTGGCCTTCATCAGGCGCGCACGGATCTGCAGGCCCGGGTCGGACGGGTTTTCCTTGGCCACGGCGCTGAGGGTGGTGTTGATCTCCAGCCGGGTGCGGGTGTCCAGCCCCTTCTCGCTGCCCTTGCTGATCAGCGCATGGGCCAGGCCGAGGTTGCTTTCCGGATCCTTGAAGCGCGACTGCGCGCCTTGGTTCACCGCCTGGCGGTAAGCCCGGGAGGCGGTGTCGAAATCTTCGTTGGCCATCGCCAGCTTGCCCAGCAGCGCCTGCCGGCGCACCGCCAGCGGCGACAGGCGGATCGCCTCCTCCAGCACCTTCTGCGCGCCCTTGCTGTCGCCCTCGGCGACCAGCACGTCGGCCATGCCGTCGTACAGCGCCGGCATCATCGGGAACACCTTCAGGGCTTTCTCGTAAATGCCCTTGGCCTGGGCGACCTGCCCGCGCTTGAACAGCAACTGCCCCAGCCCGGCGAACGCCCACGGCAACGGCCGGTCGGCCAGGATGCTGTCGTACAGGCGCTCCAGCGCTTCGTTCTGGTTCATGTCGCGCAGCGCATCGGCGCGGTAGCGCAGGCACAGCGGCGAATAGCGGATGTCCTGCTTGCACAGGGCGATGCAGGCATTGAGCACCTCGACCGGCTTGCCGCGGTCGAGGGCCTGCAGGATCGGCTTGAGCAGGGTCTTGCGCTGCTCAAGCCGATCCAGGCGCTGGGCCAGGCCGATGCGGTTGAACGGCTTGGTCAGGTAGGCATCGGGCTCGTGCTCCAGGGCACTGAGCACCATCGCCTGACTGGTCTCGGCGGTGACCATCACGAACACCGCCTCGTGGCTGATCAGCTTTTCCATCATCAGGTCTTCCAGCACCTGCTGACCGTTCTTCTTGCCGTCACCCAGGTGGAAATCCTGCAGGATGAAATCGTAGGACTTCTGCGAACACATCTTCAGCGCCTGCTCGCCGCTGTCGGCGGTGTCCACGTCCTTGACCCCGAGCTCACGCAACATCGAACGCACGGAACTGCGAAAATCCGAAAAGTCATCGACGATCAGAAAACTCTTTTGGTGATACGACGACATCGAGGATTTCCAGGCAATTGAAGAAGACGGATCGAGGGTTTGCGCAGGCGCGCAGATGATAACGGCAGGCCAAATGCTATCAAGCGATTTCGCACGACTCCGCAGTCACCCCAAGGGTTATCGGCCGGATCAGCGGTTCTCTTGAAGCTGGGCTTCAAGATTCCTTGCGCCGGGATTACTCTGCGCGGCTGTTCTTTTCATCCAACCGCAAGGGATTGATCGTGTTCATCAAGGGAAGCTGTGTTGTGTCGGCGTGTGCGCTGTTGTTCGCCCAGGCCGCTGGGGCAAACGGCATGGATTGCGAGAAGGCGCAAAGTGTCGTGGAACACGCGGTTTGCGCGGACAAGCCGCTGTATGGGCTGGATGCGGAGATGGGATCGACCTACCGCGAACTGATGAAAGCCGCTCCGCAGGCGCAGGCCGAACTGAAGTCGACCCAGCGCCAATGGCTGAAGACCCGTGACGAGTGCACCGACGACATCGCTTGCCTGCACCAGCAGTATCAGGATCGCTTGCAGGCCTTGCACGCGCAGTGGATCGAGGCCGTCGCCTACAAGCCCGACGACATCGACCGGGAGGTCATGGAGGATCTGCGTCAGCGCGTTCTCAAGAAGATCGAGGACAACCCGGAGTTTGCGCTGGAACGGGCACTGGGCACGCTCTCGGCCAAAAGAGACGAAACCTCGTTCTCCGGCGATCCGAGCGAAGAGGACGCCTACGATCAAACGACCTTCCCCAAGGCCCGGCCCGAGGGGGTCTCGCCGGATGAATGGAAAGCCCTGAACGCCTCCGGCCTTGAAGCGGATGCGGAGCAAGGCCAGGCCACTTACACCTTGATCGACCTGGACGGCGATGGCCAACGGGATCTGTTCGTCTCCACCTATACCGGCGGCACCGGCTTGTTCAGCTTCTCTGAAACGTTCCATCGCGATGGCGCGCGCTTCACACGACGACTGGCCCCTTATGATCCCGAAGCGAGCGCCGGCAGCTCCCTGTTCTCCACCAATGATCGCGGCGCCAACCAGTCGGCACAATGGATCGAGTCTCGCGGAAGAATGTATCTCGCCTACCTCAACGGCTCCTACGGCACCGACCGGCTCTATCTGCTCAACCCGCTGAAAATCAACAGCCAGATCCCCACCGTGACGGTTCGTTACGAGTACCGATTGACCGTACCCGCCACCCAGTACACGGAAGACAGCAACGCCAGCTACACGCTGGAACCGGGCCTGCAAACGGCACTCACCGAAGCCCTGACCCAATCGAACGCCGGCAACCCCCAACAACTCAAGCAAGGCACGGATCCGCTCTGCCCCATTCCTGCATCTGGGCAAGGCGACGACGACTACTACAGCTTCGGTGCGGGCTACTACGCCATCGAATCGGTCACGGACATGCCGGTGACCATCGGCAACGAGTGCTACATCGCCAGACTGAACAACTGGTTCGGCAGCTACAGCGAAAAGGATGGATTGCCCGCACTCCTCACACTGCGCAAACCTGGGGTTGAGGGTCAGGAACGGAGCTACTCGGTCAACGGCCGGCGCCGAGCCACCCAGGTCAGCGCGACGATCGGCAAGGCCGAAGAAGGGATCGGGCTCTTTTGAAGGCCGGCGAAACACCATGAAAAAGCCCCGCCAGATCGCTCTGCGCGGGGCTTTCGAAAGGATGGTGTCCCAGGGCAGGTCGAACTGCCAACCGCCCCTCCCCTGAGGAGGGGTATGGCCCATGGCAAGCCAGATGAGTTCACGGCCGCTGACTTGAGGGGCATGATCGACGGCGTTGAACGCTTCCTCGCTTCGACCTTGCAATGAAAGCCCCCCCCGAAGAGATGTGCGGACTTTTGCTCGCATCTGGATTTCAGATCCGCAGGTTGACTCCTTTGGTGGAAACCTTGATGCCCCAACCACTGATGGAACATCCCAGACGTCTGTCGACGGCGAGAGTCATAGCCGCATCTGCCGAGTCACCAGGTGCTGATCGGCGCTGGTGGATTGAGAAAAAGCTGCGTCTCTGGTGAATCGATCCAGTGTCGGTTGCTCGAACCGCCTTAACACGATAAGCGGGGTGCTCTTGGCTGGTTTAGGCGAGCAATCGCATTCGATCCGGCGCCGAGGGCTTGGGGAGATGCACTCAGTTTTGCGTACATTTCCTACTGCAGGTAACTCCCCAATGAAATCCCGTTCCCGTAGGGAACTATCAAGATGAGTAGTATTTCGGCCTCAGAATCCGAGCAAGTTTAGTAGATAACCTTGCGACGACTGGATCTCAAATCTGATTCCTCTTCAATTAGAATTTTCACCCTCTGAAACCTTGATAGCACCCTGCTACGCGAACTCGAGGTCATGCCAGCAATCCAACCTCAATTCTGTCACCGTACGCACACCGCTGGTTATTACATAGTTATACATACGCTTATGCTCATTTCTAACCTCTGAATTTATTAACTTCAATTTATACAGAGGAACACTAACATCATTCAACCCCGGCCTTTCCCCACTTCGCTCCGCCAGATACTTCTGCCCCACCTTTAGCCCCTCCACAATATCTCTGTTTATAGAGGTCGGTTCTACCTTTCTATTTAGCTCATTATCAGGATGATAGACGGACACACCCTCATCCCAACCAGCAACCTTAACATCCACATCTTCCCCAGCAAGGCGACAGTGCTCACCATATTTATAGAGAAAATCCTGAAGGAATGACAATTTCCCACCAGCAACAAGTTCAATAGCGGGAGACTCCCTAGGAACCCCATCCTCATCACGATCAACGACAAAAAACTTTCTATCATCGCCTACAGGAACTTTTGGAGCCACATGCTCGGAAACCCTTCCAACTGAGCAAACATCAAAAACTATCTTTTTCAACGAAGGAACTTTATATGCAGTACGAAATTTTGAGAGCATATCGGCAAGCTGAGTTGAGCTTAATGTCCCCGCGGAGGAGACACTCCCATGGGCGACTATTATTGCGCCCATACTCCCCTCAGGCCATATCACATTGTCACCCGTCTGGGGAACTATCTTTCCAGGGACAGTTACTACTTTATTTGAATCATCCTTTTCCTTCCTTGCCCCTTCATAAAAATCCTTTGCGTCAATCGCTCCAAGCTCAGCATTACCAAACGAGGCAAACTCAGGAAGTTTAGATGCATCAACCTCAGAATCAGGATTCCTATACAATTGGCGCCTTGTGTAGTTCCCTCCCTCCTTATGCAAATGAAACCATGCAATAAATTTTACATTTGGACGTGCAGAGTACTTATCAAACAAACCCTTCGCACTGGCAACGGGTGCATTGCCTGTCCCGCCAAGGGACAGGATCAGAATATTCTTAACCTTCATGAAAATCTCTCCTTGAATAGAAAAATCCCATACCGATATGCAACTCGATAACTATAGCCACAAACTAGGTTCTGTCTGAAAAAGGCCGTCGCATACACCGCAAGACACAAGCCAACGAGACCATCGCGGCATAACTTTTTGCGAGCTTGTCGAAGCGCGTGACGATTCGGCGGTTCTCTTTTATCCAGCCGAACATGCGCTCAATGATGTTGCGCTGTCGATATTTGGGGCGATCAAACAGCCTCGGTAAGCCGGGCTTGGGCTTGCGTTTCATTGAGCGGAGCGGGATGACCGGTGCATCCGATATCGGTCGCAGTACGGACGAAGGGCTTCGGCGTCGTAGCCTTTGTCAGCCTGCAGCCATTTGCACCGTTTGCATGGATGGCCACGTTGGCTTGTCGGAATGCTGACATCATCCAGCAAGGCTGGGCGTAGCTGATGTCACTGGCTTGGCCGCCAGAGAGGAGTCGGCGACTGTAAAAAACCCAGTCCGATCCGGGGGCCCATTTCAGCTTCCTGGGATTTCAGACGGAGCCTAGCAAGGATGCATGTCCTTCACGAATCCGACCACCTGCGTTCGGCATCAAGTGGGGGTGCGTGGGATTGATACTTTCGACGCTTGAAACGCTAACAAGAAAAAGCCCCACGAGAACGTTTCTCAATGGGGCTTTTTGCTGCCTATAAAATTCCCGCTGTACCCGCCGCGCGCCCATGAGCACTAAGCGAAAAAACAGAAATTGCTGGAGGCCTTGAATTGTATGGTGTCCCAGGGCAGGTTCGAACTGCCAACCTTCCCCTTAGGAGGGGGATGCTCTATCCAATTGAGCTACTGGGACACGGGTTTGCCGTCGTGACGGACGGCGTGCATGTTAACGGCCAAGTCCCTGTTTGTCATGTCATCCGTAGGGCTTTTTAAGTGTAGGCAGGCGCCTTGCAATGTCGCCGGAGCTTTCGTCGTGCATTTTGCATCCCACCCAAACGCCACCCTTGCGAAATGCACGCAAGCGCCGCCGAAAGACCCTTTTAAATGCTTGTTTTTAAAGGACTTAACAGCAGTTAGACTATTGGCACGTCGACTGCTTCGCTTGTTCCCGATGGATCAAACGGAGATCAGTCCATGAACAGCGCCCTCTTGCTCGCCAATGCAGTCGCCCTCGCGGTTCTGCTGGGGTTTCACTTCAGCCCCCAGGATGACGCGCCGGTGGCCCAGCGCATGCCGCACTACCTGCAGATTCAGAAAGCGCCGCAATGGGCGGTGCTGACCAATCGGCAGGGCTTTGCACCGCAGGAAGTCCACGATTCCGGGCAGGCGTTGCCGATGCAATCGAGCGAGCGCTTGGCGTTCTAAATCTTTCAGGAGTACAGCATGTCCAGATCGGCCTTGGGATTGTTGATCCTCGCCCTGTTGAGCGGCGCGGGGCATTTTTCGCTGTTCGAGGAAACGGAAGTTTCCCTGCCGCTGATCGGCTGCGGCGTGTTCGCCGTACTGTTCGTGCTGGCGCTGGTGGCCGGCCGCAAGATCAAGTTCGACCCGGTACTGCGCTGAGCCTCACCCACGCCAGCAAGCGGGATACGGCGTCCGTCAGCGCCCCCGAATTGTCGAGACGATAGACCGGCGTATCCCCCACCGATTCACCGGCCATGAACAAGGCATTGCGCGCCAGCCGCGCATCGATCTGCGCCAGGCTTTCCCGCCCCCGCCTGAGCAGCCGCTCGCGCAACACCTCATCCCGCACCGTCAGCAGCACCGGCAGCAGCGTTGGGTAACGCTCATGCGCCTGGGCCAGGTGCCCGCGCGATCCGTTGACCAGCACATGCCGCCCGGACTTGAGCCATTGATCGATCTGGGCTGGGATGCCGTAGCTCAGGCCGTTGGCCTGCCATGACAGGGCAAAGTCTCCCGCTTCCCGGCGGCGCTCGAACTCCTCGGGCGTAACGCCTACCGCATCTTCACCCGCTGATTCCGCCGACCGGGTGATCACCCGCCGCGCCACTTCGCAACCGAGCGCCTGCAACGGTTCCCGCGCGGCGTCGATCAGGCTGTCTTTGCCCGAACCGGATGGCCCCATCAGATAAATCAGCCTGCCGTCCATCCTGAAAGTGCCCTCCGGCAAAGGTTTCCCCCTAGAAAATCGGCCATTTGCCACTATCCTGTAACAGGTAGGGAACAAGGATCGAAGCCCCATAGCATGCACGTTCTGGCGCCTTTGGGCACCCGCTCTCGTGCATTGGGATGCGGTCGGCGATGCGCACCGGGCAATCTTTTCAAACCAGTCCGCATTTCTGATAATTGGTGCTGGCATTACGCCTTTACCCAGATCAATATTTGTCACAGAATTGACGCCAAGGATCTGGCAATTTTGAGGCATGATGCGGGCCTCTTAACAATTCAGGTTGAACCATTTGGCGAGGGTGCTTGTCCTACCACTCATCCTGCGGCCAATTCCGAGAACCGCTCCCCTGAACTAACCGGTTAACTATATGCGCCCATTGAAACAGGCAATTTATTCCAGCCGCACGGCTGACAAGTTCGTCGTTCGCCTGCCAGACGGAATGCGTGAACGCATTGCCGAGGTGGCACGCAATCATCACCGCAGCATGAACTCCGAGATCATTGCCCGCCTTGAGCAGAGCCTCATTCAGGAAGGCGCACTGGGCGAAGAGCTGAGCATGCGCCTGGACAGCCCGGAGCTGTCGCTGCACGAACGCGAACTGCTGCAACGCTTCCGTCAGCTCTCCCACCGCCAGCAGAACGCATTGGTATCACTGATCGCCCACGACGCCGAAATGGCCGCTGACGCATCCTGATCCACACAGAACATCTCAAGCCAGCATGCATGCTGGCTTTTTTTTGCCCGGCATTTGGCCAAACGCTTATCGCAGGCGAAAAAAAGCCCGCCAATCGGCGGGCTTTTCTTGGAGTCCGGTCAAAGCAGGAAGATCGTCGCCAACCCCAGGAAGATGAAGAAGCCACCGCTGTCGGTCATCGCGGTGATCATCACGCTGGAGCCCATCGCCGGGTCGCGCCCCATCTTCGCCAGCGTCATCGGGATCAGCACGCCCATCAGCGCCGCCAGCAGCAGGTTCAGCGTCATCGCGGCCGTCATCACCACCCCGAGCGACCAGCTGTGGTACAGCAGGTAAGCGACCACACCGATCACCCCGCCCCAGATCAAACCGTTGATCAAGGCCACCGCCAGTTCCTTGCGCATCAGGCGCGAGGTGTTGCCGGTGCTGACCTGGTCGAGCGCCATGGCACGCACGATCATGGTGATGGTCTGGTTGCCCGAGTTGCCGCCGATGCCCGCCACGATCGGCATCAACGCCGCCAGCGCCACCAGCTTCTCGATCGAACCTTCGAACAGGCCGATCACCCGAGAGGCGACGAACGCGGTGATCAGATTGATCGCCAGCCAGGCCCAACGGTTGCGCAGGGACTTCCAGACCGAAGCGAAGATGTCTTCCTCTTCGCGCAGACCCGCCATGTTGAGGACTTCGCTTTCGCTCTCCTCACGGATCAGGTCAACCATTTCGTCGATGGTCAGACGGCCGATCAGCTTGTCGTTCTTGTCGACCACCGGGGCGGAGATCAAGTCGTAACGCTCGAACGCCTGGGCCGCGTCGTAGGCGTCCTCGTCCGGATGGAAACTCACCGGATCGCTGGCCATGACTTCCGAAACCTGCTTCTCCGGATCGTTGACCAGCAAACGCTTGATCGGCAGCACACCCTTGAGCACGCCGTCGTAATCGACCACGAACAGCTTGTCCGTATGGCCCGGCAGCTCTTTCAGGCGACGCAGGTAACGCAGCACCACCTCAAGGCTGACGTCCTCGCGGATGGTCACCATCTCGAAGTCCATCAGTGCGCCGACCTGCTCCTCGTCATAGGACAGGGCCGACCGCACACGTTCGCGCTGCTGGTTGTCCAGGGACTCCATCAGCTCATGGACGACGTCTCGCGGCAGCTCGGAGGCCAGGTCAGCAAGTTCGTCGGCGTCCAGCTCCTTGGCGGCGGCCAGGAGCTCGTGATCGTCCATGTCGGCGATCAGCGACTCACGGACCGAATCGGACACTTCAAGAAGGATGTCGCCGTCGCGGTCAGCCTTGACCAGTTGCCAGAGCGTCAGACGGTCGTCCAGCGGCAAGGCTTCAAGGATGTAGGCGACGTCGGCGGAGTGCAGGTCATCGAGCTTGCGCTGCAGCTCGACCAGGTTTTGCCGGTGAACCAGGTTCTCGACCCGGTCGTGATGAGCGCCTTCCTGGCGGTGGGTCAGGTCTTCGACGACCTTCTGGCGCTGCAGCAGCTCAACGACCTGAGCCAGGCGATCCTGCAGGCTTTCCTGTGTTTTCTTTACTTCAACTTCAGACATAGGCGAACTCCACTCCCAGCAGCGGGGCACGCCGGAAGGATCAATCAGTCAATTCATGATTGGTGAAACGGGTTACTGAACAACTACTGGGTAAGTCCATGGAGGTTTTCCATAAGCCCCGGCGGGGCTGACGGGCGCAATGATACACCGCCTGACGGTTTAAAACGTTAAAAAATCATGGCTGAAACAAGCGCTTGCGAGACAAAGCTGAGCACTGCCCTGATCCATGGAACTGCGACGACTCATCCTGAAAAGAAAACACACCGGCGACGGAAAATGCAGCGGCTACCCTTGGACGTGACCCGTCATGGAGGACGCCGAATGCCCAGGAAAACGCCCCCGATCGTTCTGACCACCCTGCTCTGCTTGCCGCCCGCCGCCGAGGCGATCACAGTCCATCGCTGCGAAGCCCAGAACGGACAGATCACCTTCACCACCCTGAGCTGCGCGAACGACGAACACCTCGCACATCAGGAGGTTCGCCCCTACTCGCCCGGCTCAGCCGTGGCCTTGATGCCAGAGGCCCACCATGAAGAAACATCCGGCAAACAAACCAAAAGACGCGAACCCGCCATCGTCGGCGGGACACAAGACAAATGCGGGAACCTGATCGACGCCAGGCAACGGCGCGAAGCGATCATCAACCGGCGGGTGATCACCGGCATGAGCCAACTGGATGTCGAGAGCGCCCTGGGCAAGCCGGACAAGATCACCCAGCGCAATTCGTCCACGACCTATCGTTACGACCTAAAACGGGGCCGCAGCGCGCAAGTGGATTTTGATGAGAGAGGATGCGTGACGGGAAAAGCCAAATCCCAGACGGCAAAAAGCCCGCGTTAAACGCGGGCTTTTTGGTGTATGGTGCACTCGACAGGATTCGAACCTGTGACCGCTCGGTTCGTAGCCGAGTACTCTATCCAGCTGAGCTACGAGTGCATTTTGTGTTTTTAGACCAGACCACAACTGGTTGAAGCCGAGTTACTTATATCGCTATAAACAACTCTTAAATGGTGCACTCGACAGGATTCGAACCTGTGACCGCCCGGTTCGTAGCCGGGTACTCTATCCAGCTGAGCTACGAGTGCATTTGTTGCCGCGCATTATAGACCGTTAAATCTTTTTGTAAAGCACTTTTTCTAGTATTTTCAACAACTTACCGAAAAAGCCAGATTACAACGAACTACGAAAATAATGGCGGAGAACGGGGGATTCGAACCCCCGACACCCTTGTGAGGTGTACTCCCTTAGCAGGGGAGCGCCTTCGGCCACTCGGCCAGCTCTCCGCAACACGGGGCGTATATTAACCACCTTCTTCCCCGTTTGCAAACATAAAAATCGATAAAAATTAATGGCTTGGTTCTTCGTCCTTCTCTTTCTTGATACGCAGGTAAATTTCCTCACGGTGCACGGCCACCTCTTTAGGGGCGTTGACGCCGATGCGCACTTGATTTCCTTTGACGCCGAGCACGGTCACGGTGATTTCGCCATCACCGATAATCAGGCTTTCTGCGCACCGACGAGTCAGAATCAGCATACCTTTCTCCTCACGCATTTCAGTTCAGGGACAACAGTCTGCAAAAAAAAGGCACCCGACCTACAACCGGAGCGATCGTAGCCCTACATGCCTGAGTATTGACCAGCGCAAGCAAAAGAACAGTTTCCCGTTTGCGCCATTCAAAAATAAAGGGCGCGGTCAGACCGCGCCCTTCGGATGACGCATCACTCGCCCTGGCGGGCAGGCGCGTCCAGTTCGAAAGCCGTGTGCAGGGCGCGCACGGCCAGTTCCAGGTACTTCTCTTCGATCACCACGGACACTTTGATTTCCGAGGTCGAGATCATCTGGATGTTGATGCTTTCCTTGGCCAGGGACTCGAACATGCGGCTGGCCACGCCTGCGTGGGAACGCATGCCGACGCCGACGATCGAGACCTTGGCGATCTTGGTGTCGCCGACCACTTCACGGGCACCGATCTCGCGGGCGGTGTTTTCCAGCACGGTCTGTGCGGCCTGGTAGTCGTTGCGGTGCACGGTGAAGGTGAAGTCGGTGGTGTTATCGTGCGCGACGTTCTGCACGATCATGTCGACTTCGATGTTCGCGGCACTGATCGGGCCGAGAATCTTGAACGCCACGCCCGGGGTGTCTGGCACGCCACGGATGGTCAGCTTGGCTTCATCGCGGTTGAAGGCGATGCCGGAAATGATCGGCTGTTCCATGGTTTCCTCTTCATCAATAGTAATGAGGGTGCCCGGACCCTCCTTGAAGCTGCGCGTACTGCACAGCTTCAAG